>CAMPGR010000031.1 GCA_946885605.1 uncultured Pseudomonadota bacterium | reverse complement strand
AGAATTCCTCGATCGCGCTCACCATCGGGCTGCTCGAGCTCACCGGACGCGCGCGCTCGATGCAGGAATTCACGTTCAAGGTATTCGAGGCCTTCGCCGCCGCTACGGTCATTTATCTCCTCACGAATCTCGTCGTGGTGCTCCTCATGCGGGCGCTCGAACGCCGCGTGCGCGTGCCGGGATTCATCGGTGCCGCACCCCAAGCGCCGCTGGCCGGGCAGTAAGCGGGTTTATGTTCTCCGGCTACGACTTCGACGTCATCGAGCGCTCGCTGCCCTATCTCTTTCGGGACGGGATGACGTTCACCCTGACGCTGACCTTTCTCGCGGCGAGCGGGGGTCTCGTCTTCGGCACGCTGCTCGCCATGATGCGGCTCTCGAGCTTTGCTCCGCTCGCCGCGCTTGCCGGCGGCTATGTAAACCTGATGCGCTCGGTCCCGCTGGTGCTCGTCATCTTCTGGTTCTTCTTCCTGGTGCCATACATCACGGCGTGGGCCGTGGGAGCTCCGCGACCGATACCGAACGGCCCGTTCGGGTCGGCGCTGATCACCTTCACGATGTTCGAAGCGGCCTATTATTGCGAGATCATGCGCGCCGGCATTCAAAGCATTCCGCGGGGCCAGGTGATGGCCGGGTACGCGCTGGGGCTCACGTACGGCCAGACCATGAGCAAAGTCGTGCTGCCGCAGGCGTTTCGCAACATGCTGCCGGTGCTCCTCACGCAGACCATCATCCTGTTCCAGGACACATCCCTCGTCTACGTCATATCCGCGACCGACTTTCTCGGCGCCGCGGTCAAGGTCGCCAATCGCGATTACCGGCTGGTGGAAATGTATACGTTCGTGGCGCTCATCTACTTCGTGTTGAGCTTCGTCGCTTCGTCCTTTGTGCGCCGGCTGCAGACACGCCTCGCCGTGATCCGCTGACGGGACTCGACCGATAGCGATGATCGAATTCAGGAACGTGAGCAAGTGGTACGGCACCTTCCAGGTGCTGAAGAATTGCACCACTGCCGTGGGCAAGGGTGAAGTTGTGGTCGTGTGCGGGCCCTCGGGATCGGGAAAATCGACGCTCATCAAGTGCGTGAACGGGCTCGAGCCGTTCCAGCAGGGCGAGATCTTCGTCGACGGGAAATCGGTCGGCGCAAAGGGAACGGACCTGCCGCGGCTCCGCTCGAAGATCGGCATGGTGTTCCAGCATTTCGAGCTTTTTCCCCACATGACGGTAACCGACAACCTGAACCTCGCGCAGGTGAAGGTGCTCGGCCGCAGTCGCGAGGAAGCGACCGCAAAGTCCATGAAGCTCCTCGCGCGCGTGGAGATGGAAGCGCACGCCCAAAAGTTTCCGGGGCAGCTCTCCGGCGGCCAGCAGCAGCGCGTGGCGATCGCGCGCGGGCTCGCGATGGACCCGATCGCGATGCTCTTCGACGAGCCGACCTCCGCGCTCGATCCGGAGATGATCAACGAGGTGCTCGACGTGATGACCGGCCTCGCCCGTGAAGGCATGACGATGATGGTCATCACGCACGAGATGGGCTTCGCGCGGCGCGTCGCGCACCGCGTCATCTTCATGGACCACGGCGAGATCGTCGAGGATGCGCCGACCGAAGACTTCTTCGATAAGCCGCGCTCCGAGCGCGCGGTGATGTTCCTCTCGAAGATCCTGCATCACTGAAGTGAGAAAGCTTGCGTTTGCCTGCGCGGCGCTCGTGCTCGCCGTGGCGGCCGCCGTGTGGTGGCTGAAGCTCGTCACGTGGGAAGCGCATACCGGGTACTTCGGCCCCGCGTTCTCGCATGACGGCCGTCACGTGTATGCGGTGGTGCGCGAGACGTCGGGCTTCACCTGGGGCCTGGGATGGGAGCACTTCACCCCGCCCGCGTACGCTTATCCGATGAGCGACCGCATTCGCCTCGTGCGCGTCGACACTGCGTCCGGAACCGAGGAAACTCTCGAGACGTGGGCGACCACGCCGGTCCACCAGCGCATCATCTCCGAATACCGCGGCCGCGTCTTCAATACCTTCCACGCAACCGTACGGCCCGACGCCCGTAGCGGCGTGCAGTACGAGGCGAAGATGGCGCTGCCGGTTGCGCCTGCGTCAGAAGTGCACGTCCTGACGGGAACGTGGTCGCCGCACGCGGCCGACCGTCGTCGCGGCGACTGGCAGCGCGCGCATCGCGTTATGGGGCCCAGCGAGCCTGTCGTGTCCGGCGAAACGGAAGTCTTCGCGCTGAAGGGCCCGGAGTCCTACCCCTGCGCCATCGCGCTGCTCGATCATGAGGTCATGAAGGCGCGCGTGCTCGCCCAGAGCGCGGTGTGCACGCGGCGCTACCCCGAGGGCCCGCCGGTCGCGGCGCTCCTCGAAGTGTCGCGCAAGAAGGATATCGAGCGGGTCGCGGAACTCGAGCGCGTGCGCGCGGCGCTCGTCGCGAAGCATCGCGAGCGCGGCGCTACGGAGATCGAGGCGCTTCTCAGGACGACGCGCGACCTCGAGGACCTGGGCTACCTGCCGAAGTCGCCGCGTATCGTCGCACACCGGCTCTCCGCCAATGACGCGGACGCGAACCGGGGGCTGCCTCTTTTCAGCATCGCCGAAGCCGAGATGGCCTCGGGCATTTTTCCGGACATCGCGAAAGCGCTCGCCGCGCCCGGCACGGAAATCAACAAGACGATCGGGCGATACATGCTCCACGACACCTATGCGAACAGCCACGCGCTGAATGCTCACCTCGCCTCAGGGGGGCGTGAGTTCCTGGTGCGTTATCGGGGAGAGACCTGGCGCATCGAGCTGCGCTACGCGCGCTGAGCCAAGGGCGGCGGGTCACGCGCGGCAGATGCGGTCCATGAGCCGGCGCAGGAAACGCTCGCACTGCGCGACCTGCTCGAGCGCGACGAATTCGTTCGGCTTGTGCGCCTGCTCGATGGAGCCCGGCCCGCACACGACCGTCGTGATTCCCGCGCGCTGGAAATGCGATCCCTCGGTGCCGAACGACACCTTGCCGATCGCATCGCTGCCAGTGAGTTCCTGCACCAGCGCCACCAGCTCCGTTTCGGGCGCGGTGTCGAGCGCGCCCATCTCGGAGAGCGGACGGATTTCGAAACCCGCCGCCGGATGGATCGCCTGCATCTCCGGCTCGAGCACCGAGCGCACGTATTGCATGAACTCGCCGAGCAACGCATCGGGGTCGTCGCCCGGCAGGCAGCGGAACTCGAAGTCGAACGTGCACTCGTGCGGCACGATGTTGAGCGCGGTGCCGCCGTGAAAGACGCCCGTGTGCACCGTCGTGTAGGCGATGTCGAAGCTGTGATCGAACGGTCCCCGGTCGCGGTGCCTGCGCGCCATCTGCTTCAAGTACGCGACTGCTTCGGCCGCCGCTTCGACGGCGTTCACGCCGCGCGGCGCGTACGCCGAGTGCGATGCAAGCCCGCGCACCGTGCAGCGGAAGCTCTTCTTGCCCTTGTGCGCGATCACCGGTTTCATCAGGGTCGGCTCGCCCACGATGCACCACCGCGGGCGGACGCCGGCCTGGGCAAGATCGGCGATGAGCCGGCCCACCCCCAGGCATCCCACTTCCTCGTCATAGGAAAATGCCAGATGCAACGGAACGGCGAGCCCGCGCTCCACGAACTCGGGCGCAGCCGTAACGGCGCAGGCGATGAAACTCTTCATGTCCGCCGCGCCGCGCCCGTAGAGACGCCCCTCCCTTTCCGTCAGGCTGAAGGGATCGGTCTCCCAGTCCTGGCCGTCCACCGGCACGACGTCGGTATGGCCGGAGAGGACGATGCCGCCCTCGCCGGGGGCGAGCGTTACGAAGAGGTTTGCCTTGCGCTTCTCGTCATCGAAGGTGAGGCGCATGTCGTGCGCGCAGGGGCGCAGGCGGTTGCGCACCCATTCGATGAGCTCGAGATTCGAATCCCGGCTCACCGTCGGAATGCCGACGAGCCTGCGCAGCGTCTCAACGCTGGCCGGCAGGGGAATGGCTGTCATGGGGGCTGCTCGTCGATTGGAAGCGGACTTGCTGCAGCACCGGCGCTGCCTCACCGCGGAGACCGCGCCGCCGTCGCCGCCGTCACTGCGGCTCGATACCCACCGACTTTACCACCTCACGATAACGCGCGAGATCGCGCTGGATGCGCGCCAGGAATTCCGACGGCGGCATGCCGACCGTTTCCGCCGCGCCGATCGTGCCGTAGCGCTCCTTGACCTCGGCCAGCTTCAACGCCTCCACCGTTTCCTTGTAGAGCCGGTTGATGATCGGCTTGGGCGTCCCCTTCGGCGCAAAAAGCCCGACCCAGATGGACGCATCCACGCCCGATATTCCGCCTTCCTGGGGGGTGGGGTAGTTGGCGTGCGCCGAACGCTTCGCCGTCGTGATGCCGATCACCTTGACGCGCCCCGCCTGCAAGTGCGGCAGCACGCCCGGGATCCCGGCAACCGTCACCATGACCTCTCCCGCGGCTGTCGCCGAGACCGCGGGCGCACCGCCCTTGTACGGCACGTGCAGCAGCTTCACTCCGGCCGCCGATGCGAGCCATTCGGTCGCAAGCTGGTTGATCGACCCCGTGCCCGGCGAGCCGTACGTGATCTGCCCCGGCTTGGATTTTGCGAGGGCGACGAAATCCTTGAAGCTTCCGATCGGCGACTTGGCTCCCACCACCACCGCCATCGGCGCATCGCTCAGCATGGTGATCGGCACGAAATCGCGCTCGAGATCGTAGGGCACTTTCTTGAAAATTGCCGGATTGACCGCGAACTCGCCGGTGTGCGCGGAGAGCAGCGTATAACCGTCAGGAGCGCCTTTCGCCGCGAGCTGCACGGCAATGAAACCGTTCCCGCCGGGGCGATTGTCGACGACGAACTGCCAACCCAGGCGCTCGGTGAGCTTGTTGGTGAGGATGCGCGTGGAAGTGTCGACGACCCCGCCCGGCGCAAACGGCACCAGCACGCGGATCGGCCGCGATGGGTAGTCCTGCGCCATCGCCCCACCGACCAGCAGAACCGAGAGCACTATTGCAGTCAACGCTCGCATCGTCTCCTCCTTACAGGACGTCTTTCCATTTCGCCCGTACTTTTTCCTGCAGCTCCCGGCTCGCTTCCGCCACCTCGGGAAACTCGGAAAGGTGGTCGTACGGGCGGCACGCATCGATGACCGCTTTCGAGCTGTATGGGGCCTGGTAGCGGTAGGCGACGAACATCGGGTCGTTCTTGGACCCCATGCCGCGCTTGATGATGTCGATGTCAACTTCCGGATCGGTCCGGGTCGCGACCGCCCACATCACTTCCTGGAGATTGGAGGGATCGATGTCCTCGTCCACCACGACCGAGTAGCGCGACATGTAGGCGCCTACGCCGCACTGGCTCAGGATGTGCCCCGCCTGCTTCGCGTGCCCCGCGTAGCGCTGCTTGATCGCCACCACGTTGAACATGCGCGCGCCGCCGATCTCGTGCGCCCATACAGCCTGCACGTCGGGCACGCCCGCGGCAAGCAGCGCATCGAAGAGCAGCGCCGAGCGCATCACCGCTTTGGAATACGAATAATCGTTCGGCGGCTTCGCGGGCGGGCTGCCCATCAGGATGGGATCGTTGCGGTAGTACACGCGCTCGATGGTGACGACCGGCGCCGCGTGCGCCTTGCCGGGGTAGTAGCCGTGAAATTCCCCGAACGGACCTTCGACCCGCTCGTCGCCGGGGTGCGCCCAGCCTTCCAGCACGATTTCGGAGGCGCCCGGGAAGGCGAGCCCGGTCACGTGGCCTTTGACCACAGACACCGGCTCGCCGAGGATCGCGCCGATGTAGTTGTACTCGCACATGCCGAACGGCACTTCAATCCCCGAGATCAGGTAGCCGAGCGGGTCGCATCCCAGAACGATCGCGACGGGAAAGGGTTTGCCCGCCTTCATGTACTTGTCGTACTGGATCGCGCCATGCTTGCCCGGCACCATGTCGAGCCCGACGTGATTGCGATCGTGCACCATGACGCGGTAGGTCCCGACATTCACCCAGTCCGAATCGAGGTCGCGCGTGACGACGCAGCAGCCGGTGCCGATGTAGCGCCCGCCGTCCTTCTCGTGCCACAACGGGGACGGGAAGGCGTAGAGGTCGACGCCGCCGTCTTCCTGAATGTTCTCGAAGACCGGTCCCGTCTCGCTCTCCGCGGGATCGTAGCGGGCCGCTTCAGCCTGCCATGCCCTCGGCTTTCCGCGCAGCTTCTGTACCAGCGCGTGATGCGACGTTTCGACGCCCAGACGCAGGATGGAAGAGAGCCGCCCGGGACTGCTCGTGCTGCAGGTGAGCACGCGAAAGCCCCTGGGATAGCCGGCGATCTCGTCGAACAGCAGCGCGGGCGGCAGCGCTTTCCGCACGTTCACTTCGCTGATTGCGCCAAGCTCGAGATTCCAGTCGGCGCCCGCCACGTCCTTGACCTCGCCAAGACGCCGCGCCTCCGCAAGCCAGGTGCGAAGGTCGAGCGGATTGCCGCGCGCTGCGCTCATGCCGCGGCCTTGCGTTTGCGCGCGGCCGACTTCACCGCTTCTATGACTTCGGGATAGGCCGCGCAGCGGCAGAGGTTCCCCGAAAGATAGTGGCGGATGTCGTCGTCGGTCGGATCCGGCTTCTCGTCCAGCAACTGACGCGTCATCAGCACGAAGCCGGGGGTGCAGAAGCCGCACTGGAACGCGCCGCATTCGATGAACGCCTGCTGGACCGCATCCGGCCCCCGCCCGCCGTCGTGCTCTATGGTAACGACTTCGGCGCCGTCGACCAGCGCGGCAAGATAGAGACAGCCGGATACCGCCTTGCCATCGACGAGCACCGTGCAGCAGCCGCACAGCCCCTGCCCGCAGCTTTCGCGCGCACCGTAGAGCGCGAATTCGCGCTGCAACAGCTCGACGAGATTGTGATGCGGGGCGACCTGCGCGCTGACGCTTTCGCCGTTCAGGTTGAAACGTATCGTTCTCATTGCGGCATCATTGCGATCTGTAGACATTTCAGTCGTCCTGCAACGGATTGCCGCTCGCCGCACGCAACGCACGATAGACCGCTTCGGGACCGAGCGGAAGCGATGACAGGCGCACGCCGACCGCGTCGTGTATCGCGTTCGCGATGGCGGGCGAGACCCCGAACGTTCCGCTCTCGCCCACTCCTTTCGCGCCGAAAGGACCGCTCGCCTGCGCGGCATCCACCGCTTCGTTTTCGATGACGGGTGGGATATCCAGTATGCCGGGAATCTTGTAATCCGCGAGCGAGGCATTGCTGACCTGTCCCGCGTCGAAATTCATTTTTTCATAGAGCGTGAAGCCAAGCTGCATGATGGCGGCGCCGGAGAGCTGTGTCTCGACGATGCGCGGATTGACCGGCGTCCCCGCATCCGCGACGTTGACGAGCCGCGTCACGGACACGTGGCCGGTCTCGGTATCGATTTCGACTTCCACGCCCGTTCCGCCCACCATCCAGAACGGCGTGACGTTGTCCGAGAGGCCGGTGTCGTGGTCGGTGGGCGCGTAGCTCGGGATGAAGCTGCCGACGCCGATGATATTGCCGGCCTGCATGCCGTACTTCTTCCTGAAGAGCTCGCGTATGGGCGTTGTCTCCGCGGAGAGGCCGAGCTCGCGCGCAAGCGCGAGGAGCTTGTCGTGCGCGTCGCCTGCGGCCAGGCGCACCGCGTGGCCCATGTGAAATGTCGAGCGCGAGCCGAGCGTCGCCATGTCGTAGGGCGTCACGTCGGTGTCGGGATGGACGATGGTGACGGCTTCGAGCGGTATGCCGAGCACCTCCGCGGCAATCTGCGCCATGGCGGTGTCAGACCCCTGCCCCATGTCCACCGTGCTGCAGTAGACGCTGCACGTGCCGTCGGCATAGACGTTCACGATCGCGACCGAAGTCGTCGGCGATATCGACGCCTTGAAGCCGATCGCGATGCCGCGCCCGCGCTTGAGCGTGCCACTGCCGCGATCGAAAGGCTGCGTCCAGTTCATGCGCTCGGCAAGACGCTCGAGCACCGCCTCGATGGCCGCGTCCCGCATCACCGTACCGGTGGCCTGCGGACGACCGTCGCGCAGGATATTGCGCCGGCGGAATTCGACGGGATCGATTGCAAGCTCGCGCGCCATCATGTCGGTGTGGCTTTCGTACGCCCACACGAGCTGCGGGATGCCGAAGCCGCGCAGCGCCCCGGCGGGCGGAAGGTTCGTGTAGAGCGCATACGAGTCGATCCGCACGTTCTCGATATCGTACGGCCCCGGCGCCGTGAAGCCGGACTTCTGCGTGATGCGCGGTCCGATGTCCGCGTACGCGCCGCCGTTCCACCACACTTCGCATTCGCGCGCGGTGATCCGCCCGTCCTTGGTCACGCCGCTCTTGATGCGAAGCGTCGCGGCGTGCTTGGTGAGCGTGTAGAACTGCTCTTCCATCGAGAGCGCGATCTTGACCGGACGGTGCGTCATGAGCGCAAGCGTGGTCACCAACGCCTCGAGCTTGATATAGAGCTTCGCGCCGAACCCGCCGCCGAGATAGGGCACCTTGACCCGCACGCGGTTTTCCGGCCACTTGAGGAGCCGCGCGATTTCGATACGCACGAAAGACGGGCTCTGCGAGGCGGTATGGATCATAACGCCCGTATCGGCTGGCTCGACGACCGTGACAAAAGGCTCGAGCGGAAGGTGCAGCACCTGCTGCGTGCGAAACGTGTGCTCGAAAACGTGATCGGCTTCCGCAAACGCCCGCGCCGTGTCTCCGCGCTTCAGGTGGAAGTCGAGCGCGACGTTGGTGTCGCGCCGGCCCTGGAGATGCTTGAGATCGGGAAAGGTGCCCGCCGGCTTCAGCGTCTCGTGCACGACCGCGCGCGACGACATTGCCTCGACTTCGTCGTATACCGCGGGCAATTCCTCGTACTCGACGACGATTTGCTGCGCGGCTTCTTCGGCGACGTGCGGATCGGACGCCAGCACCACGGCGACCGGCTCGCCGGCGTAGCGCACTTTCTCGAGCGCAAGGATCGGCTGGTCGTGGAACGCGGGACCGTAGTGCGGATCCGGAATCACGTCGACGATATCCTCGCCCGTCACCACCCGGTGCACGCCGTGCATTGCAAGCGCGGCGCTCACATCGATGCGCTTGATGCGTCCGTGCGCGACCGTGCTGCGACAGATCTTCCCGTAGAGCATGCCGGGAAGCCGCAGATTGTGCACGTACTCCGCGCGCCCGCTCGTCTTCGCCCGCGCTTCGAGCCGCGGCACCGAGCGGCCCACGGTTGCCGCGCCCGCACCGCTCGTCATCTCCCTCACACCGTCATCGGCCATCGCGTCCGTCCCATGCCTTGCGTATCGCACGCCCCGTATAGACGCGCAGGAGTTCTCGCTTGTACGCCGCCGATCCGTGCGCGTCGCCCAGCACCCGCGCCTCGCCCGCCGCAATATCCCCCGCCTCGCGCAAAAGCGCGTCCGACATGCGGGCGCCGCGCAGCGCTGCTTCGGTCTGCGCGAGCCGCGTCGGCGTGTCCGTCGCCGCACTGAGGACGACACGCGCCTCGCGCACCGCCTCGCCGTCCGCATCGAGCGCGACCGCAATCCCGAGCGCGGGCCAATCGTCGGCGGAACGCGTCGTGCACTTGAGATACGCGGCGCGGCGCGGGCGCTGACGCGGGATGATGACCTCCGCGATCAGCTCGCCGCGCGCGAGCGTCGTTTCCAGATATCCGGCATAGAGCTCGTCCAGCCCGAGAGTGCGCCCGCCGCCGGCATTTACGGTCTCGATGCTCGCGCCGAGCGCGATCAGCACGGGGGGCAAGTCGAGATGCGGATCGGCATGCGCGAGATGTCCGCCCAGCGTCGCGACGTTGCGCACACGAACGTTGGACAGCATGCGCAACGTCTCGACGATCACCGGCGCCTCGCGCCGCACCGCCGGCGCACGCTCGATCGCCGACAATGTCGCCATCGCGCCGATCCGCAAGCCGCCTTCCTTTGCGGCGCTGATGCGCGCATAGCGCTTCTCGACTGCGCGCAGGCTCACGAGCCGCGACGGGCGCAGCACGCCCATCTTCATCATCAGCATGAGGCCGGTGCCGCCGCCCATGGGGCGCACGGCAGGCTCGTCGGTATCGATGAGCGCGGCGGCCTTGCGCAGCGACCGGGGTTCGAGCAACTCAAAAGGTGTCATGAATCGATTTTCTTGATCGGAAAAAATACCTGGTGAGCGCACACGCGCCACCCGGCATTTCCGGCTCTCCTCGCAGGAAACGGCGTTCTAGATTTACTTTGGCTTCGTCAGACTCTAACGAGAACGACCGCCAAAATCAATCGCTCGGCATGCCCGCCGCATTTTTCAATCGGCGTAGACGCCCGCTTTCCTGATGATAGGCCCCCACTTTTCGGTTTCCGACTTGAGCATCGAGCGCAACGATTCAGGCGTTGCTTTTTCGAGCGGCACGGGCTCCGCTCCGAGTTTCGCGAGCGCGTCCTTGAACGCCGGATCCTGCACGGCTGCACGCAACGCGGCGTTCCAGCGATCGAGCGCCTCTTTCGGCGTGCCCCTGGGTGCATAGATTCCATGCCACACGACGACTTCGAAGCCCTTGAGACCCTGTTCGTCCAGCGTAGGGATATCCGGCAGCGACGGCACCCGCTTCAAGGTCGTGACGCCATAGACCTTCACGGAGCCCGCCTTGATGTGTCCGGTGGTGTTAGTCGTCTGATCGCACATGAAATCAATCTGCCCGCCGAGAAGATCCGTCATCGCCGGCGCCGTGCCCTTGTACGATACCGTTTGCACATCGGTCTGGATCGCGTTCATGAAAAGCAACCCGCAGAGATGCGAAGCCGCGCCGAGCCCGGCGTTGCCGTACGTGACCTTGTCCTTGTTGGCTTTGATGTAGGCCAGGAATTCCTTGAAGTTGTTGGGCGGCAATTTCTTGGCGCCCAGCATGGTCATCGGCACGTCAGCGACCTGACCGATGTATTCGAAGTCGGTGAGGGGGTTGTACGGCAGCCTGCGGTAGAGCGCCGGCGCGGTGGACATCCCGATATGCGCGAGCAGCACGGTGTAGCCGTCGGGCTTCGCTTTCGCGACATGTGCCGCGCCGATGGTGCCGCCCGCGCCGACACGATTTTCGATCACGACCTGCTGTTTGAGCTCCTTCGACATGCTCTGTCCGAGATTACGGGCAAGGGTGTCGGTGGGCCCTCCTGCGGAAAACGGGACAACCAGCGTGACGGGCCGCGAAGGAAATTCCCGCGCAGCATGGGATGCCGCTGCGGCGAATGCGAAGACAGCGACCCAAATCCATTTGAGCGGTGCGGGCACCATGGTGGCCTCCTTTTCGAGATGGACTTATCGTTTGAGCGGCGCGAAGCGCTTCGGTTGCACCGCGGGGGCGGGCGAAACGCACCCGATTGTGGCGCGTGAAGTTCGCGTCCTCGGCAAAATTTTCAAGGACTTAGCCGAAACGGCTGTGCTACAATCGCCGGCTTTTCGCGGTACCCCATGCGCGCCATTTGCAACATCGCCATCATCGCCCACGTCGACCACGGCAAGACGACGCTCGTCGACCAGCTGCTGCGCCAGTCGGGCACCTTCGCCGCGCATCAACACGTGATGGAACGGGTGATGGACTCGAACGACCTCGAGCGCGAGCGCGGCATCACCATCCTCGCGAAGAATTGCGCCGTGAGCTACGCGGGCACCCACATCAATATCGTGGACACGCCGGGTCACGCCGATTTCGGCGGTGAAGTCGAGCGCGTACTCTCCATGGTGGACGGCGTGCTGCTGCTCGTCGATGCGGTGGACGGCCCGATGCCGCAGACACGCTTCGTCACCCGCAAGGCGCTGGCGCAGGGCTTGAAACCCATCGTGGTGGTAAACAAGGTCGACCGCCCCGGTGCGCGGCCCGACTGGGTGGTGAACCAGACGTTCGACCTCTTCGACAAGCTGGGCGCGACCGAAGAGCAGCTCGACTTCCCGGTGGTGTACGCCTCGGCACTCGAAGGCTGGGCAACGACGGATCTCAGCGAGGCCGGCAAAGAGAAGCTGGACATGAGGCCCCTCTTCGATGCGATCCTCGAGCACGTCCCGGTGCGCGCGGACGACGTTGACGGGCCGCTGCAGCTTCAGATCTGTTCGCTCGATTACTCGAGTTACGTGGGACGCATCGGCATCGGCCGCGTCAATCGCGGGCGTATCCGGCCCGGACAGGCCGTCGCGGTGCTGCGCGGCCCGGACAACGGCGGCGAGCCGCCGGCGATCGCGAAGGTGAACCAGGTGCTGGTCTTCAAGGGACTGGAGCGCGTGCTGGCCGACGAAGCGCTTGCGGGCGACATCGTGCTCGTGAACGGAATCGAGGAAGTCGGCATCGGGGTCACGCTGGCCGACCCGGAGCGCGCGGAAGCGTTGCCGCTCCTCAAGGTGGATGAGCCCACCCTCACCATGAACTTCCAGGTGAACACTTCGCCTTTCGCGGGCCGCGAAGGGCGATTCGTCACGAGCCGGCAGGTGCGCGAGCGGCTCGTGCGCGAGACGATGAGCAACGTCGCGTTGCGCGTCGAAGATACCGCCGATGCCGACGTGTTCCTCGTCTCCGGGCGCGGAGAGTTGCATCTCACCATACTGCTCGAGAACATGCGGCGGGAAGGTTACGAGCTTGCCGTGTCGCGTCCGCGCGTCGTGACCCGCGAGATCGCCGGCGTGAAATGCGAGCCGTTCGAGCTGCTCGCGATCGACCTCGAGGAGGCGCACCAGGGGGCGGTCATGGAAGCGCTCGGCGCGCGGCGCGGCGAGTTGCAGGACATGCAGCCCGACGGCAAGGGGCGGGTGCGGCTCGACTATCGCATCCCCGCCCGCGGCCTGATAGGCTTTCAGTCGGAGTTCCTCACGCTTACGCGGGGAACGGGCATCATGAGCCACGTCTTCGACGATTACGCGCCCGTGAAAGGCGAGATCGCCGAGCGACGCAATGGCGTCCTCGTCTCCGCCGAGGATGGCGAAGCGGTGGCCTACGCGTTATGGAAGCTGCAGGAGCGCGGGCGCATGTTCGTCAACCCCGGCGACCCGCTGTACGAAGGCATGGTGATCGGCGTGCACAACCGGGACAACGACCTCGTCGTCAATCCGGTGAAAACCAAGCAGCTCACCAATATCCGTGCAGCAGGCAAGGACGAGGCGATTCTGCTCACGCCACCCATCCGCCACACGCTCGAATCGGCCATCGAGTTCATCGCCGACGACGAGTTGGTGGAGATCACGCCGAAGTCGATCCGCATCCGCAAGCGCCTGCTCGAGGAGCACGAAAGAAAGCGCGCTTCGCGCGTAGCGGCCTGAGCCGCCTCCTCCCGGAAAGCTTCGAGCCGCTACGCTCAACGGGCGGCGGGATCGGGCTCCGGCGCCTTGGCGTTGATGCACTCCACGAAGTGCCACATCTGCAGCGGGCTCACGCGCTTGTGGCGCTGCATGATGATCGGCCACCCGTCGAGCACGTCCGCGACCGAGAGATCGGTGCGGAAGCCGATGTGCTTGCAGAGCGGGGAAATCGCCTTTTCGAACGCGGCGATCAGTTTCTTGTCATTCGTAAAGTGGTTGAGGAGCATGATGCGGCCGCCGGGACGGCAGACGCGGATCGCTTCGCTCATCACCTGGCGGTGATCGGGAACCGCCGTGACGACGTAGGCGGCCACCACGGTATCGAAGCTGCCGTCGGGAAATTCGAGCGCGCCGGCATCCATGCGCATGAGCCGCACGTTATCGAGCCTGCGCTCGCGCACGAGCTGGCGGGCCTTGTCCAGCATACCGTCGGAGAGATCGATACCCGTGACGTGACAGTGCCGGGGGTACAACGGCAGGCAGAGTCCCGTCCCGACACCGATTTCGAGCACCCGCTCGCCGGCCTGCACACCGAGGTCGCGAATGGCGGCCTCGCGCGAGCGCTGAAAAATGGTGCCGAATATGCGGTTATAGATCCTGGCATAGCTGCTATAGACGCGTTCGATTTTTTTCGAGTCCATGGAAAATGGAAGTATATTGGCATTCGGCTTACGGCAAACCGTAGGACATTCCCCGTCGGCATGCGGCAAGGCGGTTATGGGCGCGTCGAACCGTCTTCCAGTTATGCGACACCGTAAGCATAGCAAAGTCCGTGCTTGGACAGCAGCTTCGCGGTCAAGTTTGCCCTTCCGCAAGAAGCATTCGGAAAACGCGCCGTGCGCGAGGCGGCCATTCATACGAAAATGCCAGGAAGCGTCGGTCACTCTTTAACCGCGGAGGCCGCGATGTCCTTTGACATGAATCTCGTCCAGCGCGGGGCGCGGCTGCGCCGCAGCCCGTTCTTCGAAGCAACGCAGCGCCACGGCGCGAAGGCGTACACCGTCTACAACCATATGCTCTTCCCCATCTGCTACGGCGACCTGGAGGAGGAGTATTGGCACCTCGTCCATCACGTCACGCTCTGGGACGTATCGGTGGAACGGCAGGTCGAAATCACCGGACCCGATGCGCTTGCCTTCACCAATCTGCTGACGCCACGCGATCTCGCCCGCTGCGCTGTCGGGCAGGGAAAGTACGCCGTCATTACGGCCGATGACGGCGGCATCATCAACGACCCTGTGCTGCTGCGGCTCGGCGAGAATCATTTCTGGCTCGCGCTCGCCGACAGCGACGTGCTGCTGTGGGCGCGAGGGGTCGCGCTCAACGCCGGGCTGCGCGTGACGATACGCGAGCCGGACGTCTCGCCCGTCCAGATCCAGGGTCCGAAAGCGCGCGACGTGGTGCAGGCGCTCTTCGGCGACTCCGTGCTCGAGCTTCGCTACTATCATTTCCTCGAAACCACGCTCGACCGCATCCCGGTCGTCGTGACGCGCACCGGCTGGTCCGGGGAAGTGGGTTACGAGATCTATCTGCGGGACGGCAGCCGCGGCGACGAATTGTGGGAACGGATCATGGACGCGGGCCGCCCGTTCCGCATCCGGCCGACGGGCCCCTCCGACATCCGGCGCATAGAAGCGGGCATTCTCAACTGGGGTGCGGACATGACACTCGCGAACAACGTCTACGAGGTGGGGCTCGGGTATCTCGTGGACGAGGGGAAATCCGCGTCCTACATCGGCCGGGATGCGCTGGCGAAGATCCGTGCGACCGGGGTGCGGCAAAAACTGGTTGGCGTGGAAATCGAGGGGCCGCGCATCGAGATGAACGCAGTCAGATGGCCGGTGAAGAAGGACGCAGCCGTTATCGGTTACGTCACCTCCGCAGTCTGGTCGCCGCGCCTTGCCAGGAACATCGGCTACGCCATGCTGCCCGTTGGCGAGACGGCGAGCGGCACGCGGGTCGAAGTCGTGATGCCGGGCGAAGGCGAGCGCAAGGCTACTGTCGCTGCCCGGCCCTTCGTGGACCCGGCCAAGACCATCCCGAAGTCGTAAGCGGCGCTCTCAGCGCTTGCGACCGAGCAGCGTGCCGCGGCAGCGGCGCGCGCCGCAAAAGCAGGGATGCGCGCGCTTCAACGCCGGCGTATGGCGCTCCTCCAGCACGAGGTTGTAATCGTAGGTCAGCTCGTCCCCTGGCTTGATGTCGCGCAGCGTCTCGATGTAGATCCGGCCCTCCTCATCGATCGCCTCGCAGTTCGGCCCGCAGGAATGATTGATGAAGCGCGCGGAGCTTCCGTGCCGCGTCGCGTCGATGACGACCTCGTCGTCCACGGCGAACAGCATGGTGTGCGGAGAATGCTCGTGCTCCTCGCCGTAGCGATCATCCGCTTCGTCGTGGGAGATACGCTCGCCCGTGTACTCCATGAGCCGCGTGCCTTTCGGAATGTGTGCGAGAGCGAACACGCCCCGCCCGTGTATGGGAGATTTGCGAACGGCGTATCGCCGCCGCCTGATTCGCGATGAAACTGGCATAGCTCGCTGTGTTAAGTTGAAAAATCGCAGAATTAACGTTCCGGACCCGGAACGTGTTTGCGTGGAATGCGAATTGTAGCGGGTGGCGCGAGAAAATCGAAGTCGCAGCCGCGATCAGCCTGCATCACTGCATCGAGAAAGAGCTTGCGGTAGCCGCGCGCATCCTCATCGCGCCGGAGCGCAGGCTGCCACGCGCGGCGCCGCGACGCGAGCTCATCCGCATCGACGAGCAACTCGAGGCTGCGTTGCGGTACATCGAGGCGGATGCGATCCCCGGTGCGCACGAGCGCAAGCGGTCCACCGACCGCGGATTCCGGCGTAACGTGCAGCACGATCGCGCCGAACGCGGTTCCGCTCATGCGCGCATCCGAAATGCGCACCATGTCCTTCACGCCTTTCTGTGCGAGTTTCTTCGGGATCGGGATGTAACCCGCCTCCGGCATGCCTGGCGCGCCCTTGGGCCCTGCGCTCTTGAGCACCAGCATATCCGTTGCCTCGACGTCGAGCCTCGGATCGTCGATCCGCGCCGCGAGATCTTCGAGCGACTCGAAGACGACAGCGCGCCCCTCGTGGCGCATGAGCTTCTGATCCATCGCCGACTGCTTGATGATGGCGCCGCCAGGCGCGAGATTGCCGCGCAACACCGCGATGCCCCCTTCCCGGAACACCGGGTCGCCAAAGCGGCGCACCACCTCCTGCTTCCACGGAGCGGGCGCCGCGGCGAGATTCTCGCGTAACGTCTTCCCGGTGATCGTGAGCGCGTCGAGCTCGAGCCGCGGCTCGAGCTCGCGGAGAATGGGCGTGAGGCCGCCCGCCTTTTCGAGATCCTCCATATAGTGCTGGCCGGTCGGCTTCAAATCCACCAGCACCGGAGTCTCACGGCCCATGCGGTCGAAGGCATCGAGATCGATTTCAATGCCGAGCCGTCCCGCCATGGCCGCGAGATGCACGATGGCGTTGGTCGAGCCGCCGATCGCGAGCAGCACGTGCAGCGCATTCTCGAACGCTTGAGGTGTCATGATCCGGCTCGGCGTCAAACCTTCCGTCGCGAGCGCCACGGCCCGGGCGCCGCTCGCTTCGGCATGGCGCATGCGCTCCGACATCACAGCCGGCGTGCAGGCGCCGCCGGGCAGCATCATGCCGAGCGCTTCCGTGCAGAGCGCCATCGTGCTCGCCGTGCCCATCACCATGCACGTGCCCGCGGAAGGCGCCAGCTTTGCGTTCACCGCGGCGATCTCCTCCGCACCGATTTCGCCGGCGCGGTAGCGCGCCCAGAACCGGCGGCAATCGGTGCACGCGCCGAGCCGCTCGCCATGATGGTCGCCGGTGAGCATCGGACCGGTCACGAGCATGATCGCCGGCACGTTCGCGCTCGCGGCGCCCATGAGGAGCGCGGGCACCGTCTTGTCGCAGCCGCCGATCAAAACGCACGCGTCGACCGGCTGCGCGCGGATCATCTCTTCCGCGTCGATCGCCATGAGGTTGCGCAGATACATGCTGGTCGGGTGCGCGAACGACTCGTGCAGCGTGATGGTCGGGAATTCGACCGGCAACCCGCCCGCCAGCATGACGCCCCGTTTCACCGCCTCGATCAGTTCCGGCACCGTGCGGTGGCACGCGTTGAAGCCGCTGTAGGTATTGGTGATGCCGACGATGGGGCGATCCAGCGCGTCGTCGGAATAGCCCATGGCCTTGATGAAGGCCTTGCGCAGGAAGAGGGAGAAGTCCTCGTCGCCGTAAGCAGTGAGGCCACGGCGCATGCCACGCTTCGGGATCGTCATGAAGGATATGCAACCGGATTTTGCGGTCTGCACGATAGCGCAAATCGCACGCCGCCTCAACTGCATCGAAGCGCGTCGCATCGTTTTGAACGCGCTGTGATGTTTGTTACCATCGCCGCATGATCTCGAGCACGCTCCAGAACGGCGGCATAGCTGCGCGCCGCGTGCATTTGAGGCGCACATCGTGCATCCGGTAGTCATCGCGGGCAGCGGCCTCGCCGGCTACAGCACGGCACGCGAGCTGCGCAAGCTGCACCCCGACATTCCGATCACCCTCATCACGGCGGACGGCGGCGAGTACTATTCGAAGCCGACCCTCTCCAATGCGCTTGCGGCAAAGAAAGCGCCCGCCGCGATACCCATCAGTACGGCGGAACAGATGGCCGTGCAGCTTCATGCGACGATCCGCACGCGATCGCGCCTTACCGCGATCGATCCTTCCGCACGATGCGTGCGCGTCGGCGAGGAAGCGATCCCGTACTCCGCGCTCGTGCTGGCGCTCGGCGCCGATCAGGTGCGCCTGCCGCTTGTGGGCGATGCCGTCGATACGGTGATGACGGTCAACAGTCTCGACGATTACGGAGACTTTCGCGCGGCGCTCGAAGGCAAGCGCCGAGTCGCTATCATCGGCGCGGGGTTGATCGGCTGCGAGTTTGCGAACGATCTCGCCGCCGCGGGATTCGCCGTCGCCTGCGTGGATATCGCCGAGCACCCGTTGCCGCGGCTCCTGCCTGCCGCCGGGGCTGCCCTGCTCAGGGAAAAGCTTGCCGCGCTCGGCGTCGAATGGCATCTCGGCACGAGCGTGAGCGCCGTCGGGCGCGAGGGAGACACCGTGCGCGTCACGCTTGCAGATGGCGCAGCGCTGCACGCCGATCTCGTGCTTTCGGCGGTCGGCCTCAGGCCGAAACTCGCGCTTGCGCGGGCCGCCGGTCTCGCGGTTCGCGGAGGGATCATGGTGGATCGGTTTCTTGCCGCAAGCGTCGAAGACATCTACGCGCTCGGCGATTGCGCCGAGGTCGACGGCATGATCCTGCCTTTTGTGATGCCGATCATGCACGCGGCGCGTGCGCTTGCCGCAACGCTCGCGGGAAAACGCACGCTAGTCGCTTACCCCGCGATGCCGGTGCTCGTCAAAACGCCGGCGTGTCCGACGATCGTCGCGCCTCCGCCTCCCGGAGCCCTCGGCGAGTGGCGCAGCGAGCGCGCCAACGATGGCGTGAAGTCGCTCTTCACCGACAGCGCGGGAAGATTGCTCGGCTTCGCGCTCAACGGCACAGCAACCGCCGAGCGCGCAAAGCTCGCGCGCGAACTGCCGCCCGTCCTAGCTTAAACCTTCGCAGCCGCCACGCTGTCGAAGGGCACACGTCATCGGAACCCTCGCCCGCTCATGTTTCCCTCCATCCCGCCCGTCACGTGGGCGCTGCTCGTCGCGAACGGTATCGTTTACCTGCTGCAGGGCATCGTCGGCCCCACGCTCGTCGTCTGGTTTGCGTTGTGGCCGCTGCACGGCACCTCGCCCACGGGCATGGCGGGTTTTCTGCCGTGGCAGCTGGTCACTTACAGTTTCCTGCACGGGAATCTGCTGCACCTGCTCGTCAACATGCTCGCGCTCTACATGTTCGGCTCCGACGTCGAGCGCGTGTTCGGCCAGCGCCGCTACCTCGCGTACTACTTTGCCTGCGTCATCACCGCTGCGCTCGCGCAGCTCGTCGTATCGGCGGCAAGCGGCGGGCCTCCGTACCCGACGGTCGGTGCTTCCGGAGGCGTCTTCGGCGTACTCCTTGCGTTTGCCCTTTATTTTCCGCATCGCACCGTCATGCTCATTTTTCCGCCGATCCCGATGCCGGCATGGCTATTCGTCACGTTGTACGGGGTGCTGGAGCTCTACCTGGGAATCACGGGAACGCAGCAGGGTGTCGCCCATTTCGCGCACCTGGGCGGCATGCTGGGCGGCTACGCGATGATACGGTACTGGCGCAGTCGGCCACCTGTGCGGCGAAGATGGTGACCTCGTAAGGCTTGACGCAAAGGACGCAAAGGACGCGAGGGACTGCAAAGGATGAACCGAAAAGCCCGTTTGCCCGGCGCACGGTATGTATTTATCATGCCGTGCATATCACAACGAGAGGAGGCGTAGCGATGCACAGAGGAATCTTTGCCGTCATCTGGACGGCACTTTCAAGCTTTGGAGCGCTCTTTCTGGGCGCGGCACACGGCGCGGACTATCCAACCCGCCCGATCCGTTACGTCGTCGCATTCGCGCCCGGCGGCATCAACGACATCATGGCGCGCATCGTCGCACAGAAGCTGAACGAGTCCTGGGGCCAGCCCGTGATCGTCGACAACCGGCCCGGCGCCGGCGGCAATCTTGCAGCCGAGCTGGTGGCGAAGACAACGCCCGACGGTTACACCTTCATGAACATCAGCACGGCGCACACCATTTCGCAAACGCTCTATTCGAAGCTCAACTACAGCCTGGAGCGCGACCTCACGCCGGTCGTGGTGCTCGGTACAGCGCCACTCATCATGGTGGTGAACCCCGGCATTCCCGCGAATAACGTCAAGGAACTGGTCGCGTGGGCGAAAAAGAACCGCCTGATCTATGCCTCGGGCGGCGCGGGCGTCATCAGCCATCTCTCCATGGAGATGTTCAAGGTGGCGACCGGGATCGACGGGACGCACGTGCCTTACAAGGGCGTCGGGCCCGCCGTGCCCGCTCTCCTCTCCGGCCAGGCGCATGTCATGATCAATGCGGTGCCCGAACTTTTTCCTCATGCAAAAGGCGGGAAGCTGCGGATCATCGGCACGCTCACCGAGAAACGCCATCCGTTCATGCCTGAAGTGCCGACCTTCATCGAACAGGGCTACAAGGATTTCGTGATGGGCAACTGGACCGGCATCGTGGCACCGGCGAAAACGCCGAAAGCGGTGGTGAACAAGCTCGCGACGGAGATCACCCGCATTATTCGTTCGCCCGAGGTAACCAAGCGGCTCGCGGACATGGGCGTGGATCCGCTTGGGGGAACGCCGGAGGAGTTCGGCAAGCTGATCCGCTTCGAGACCGAACGCTTCGGCAAGGCGGTGAAAGCCTCGGGCGCGAAGGTCGATTGAGCTCGATCTAGAGCCCAGACGCAAAGGACGCGACGGAAAAGCTAAGAGCTTTTCGTTTGTGTCCTTGGCGTCCTTGACGTCCTTGGTGTCCTTGACGTCCTTGGCGTTTTTGCTCTTGACGCCTCATCGAACCGCGTCCGCCGAAGTTGGTGCCCGCGGCGCGACTTGGGCTGCAAGCGAAAGAGCACGCGTTGCTCGATGAGACGATGTCCTTCAAGCTTCGCGCGCAGAAGCTCGGTACCCCATCCGCCATCGCCCGCCCCGTTGTAGGCGAGATAGAGCCGCCCGTTCTCCGCGTAAGCGGGATGAAGCGCACATCGAACAGTCCGCCTGCCCCGTCGCAACGACTTTCGGCAAGCCTTCCACCGGCCGGGGATCGAGCTTGAAGTCCCTGGACACGATGCGCAGCGTACCGCCGCGCTCGGTCACCAGCATGCGGTCGTCGGGGAGAAACGCAAGCGCCACGGAAACGACAGCCCCTTGACGAGCGTCACGACCCGGAAGGCGTGCTTCTCGGACTGAATCACCTGTTGCGCACCCGCTGCAAGCGGCACCGCGATCGCCGCTGCGGCGAGGATAAAAGCGCGCATGATCGGGTTTCGCGACATCATTTCCCCAGCAGTAAGGGGACACGCTCCCTGTCCCCTAACGCATCCCCTAACGCACTTCGCCCATCGCTTCGAGGTCCGCGTGCACTTCGAGCCAGCGCTGCTCCGCCTCGTCGATGCGCCTCGAGACCGCCTGCTGGCGCAACACGACGCCTTTGAGCTGGTCGGGATCCGGGCTTGCATAAAATGCTGGATCCGCGAGCTGCTCGTCGAGCGCGCGCCTCTCCTCGTGCCACGCCGCGAGCTGGCGCTCGAGCTGCTCGGCCTCCTTGATGAGCGGACGACGGCGCGCGAGCTGCTGCTGCCTTTCGGCGGCCAGGGTCTCACGGGCCTGCTTGCGCGCAAGGCGTTCCGCCATCGCGTCGCCCGGTGTTGCCTGCGCATCACGCCGCGCCGCGATCCACGCGACGTAATCATCGAGGTCGCCCTCGAACGGAGATACGTTCCCGTCGGCGACGATCGCGAACGTATCGCACACCGTCCTCAAGAGCGCGCGGTCGTGCGAGACGAGAACGAGGCTGCCTTCATATTCGGCGAGCGCACGCGTGAGTGCGTAGCGCATCTCGAGATCGAGATGATTCGTGGGCTCGTCGAGCAGCAACAGGTTCGGGCGCCGGCGCACGAGCAGCGCGAGCGCAAGCCGCGACTTCTCGCCGCCCGAGAACGGCGCCACCGTTACGTTGGCGGCCTCGCCGCCGAAGTCGAACCCGCCGAGATAGTCGCGCAGGTCCTGCTCCCGCGTCGCGGGCTCCTGCCGGACGAGGTGCGCGAGCGGCGACTCGTCGCCGCGCAGCTGCTCGAGCTGATGTTGCGCGAAGTAGCCGATGACGAGCCCTTTGCCCTCGACGCGGCGGCCCGCGCTGTGCGCAATCTCGCCCGCAAGCAGCCTGATGAGCGTGGACTTCCCCGCGCCGTTCAGCCCGAGCAGCCCGAGCCGCGTTCCGGGTCGCAACGTGAGCGCCACGCGCTCCAGCACCTTGCGACCGTCATAGCCCGCCGCCGCATCGTCAAGGATGAGCAGCGGGTCGGGCGAACGCTCCGGTTCCGGGAAACGGAAATCGAACGGGGCATCCACGTGCGCCGCGCTCACGCGTTCCATGCGATCGAGCGCCTTGAGCCGGCTTTGCGCCTGGCGCGCCTTGGTCGCCTTCGCCCGGAAGCGCGCGATGAAACGCTCGAAGCGCGCGATCTCGCGCTGCTGCTTCTCGAAGAGCGCCTGCTGCATGGCGAGCTGCGCCCCGCGCTGAGTTTCGAACGCCGAATAGTTGCCGGTGTAGAGCGCGAGGCGCCGCTGCGCGATGTGTGCCACGTGCGTGACACAGCCGTCGAGGAAATCGCGGTCGTGCGAGATGACAAGCAGCGTGCCGCGGAATCCGGCGAGCCACTTCTCGAGCCAAAGCACCGCATCGAGATCCAGATGATTGGTCGGCTCGTCGAGGAACAGCAGGTCGGCGCGGCTCATCAGGGCGCGCGCGAGGTTGAGCCGCATGCGCCAGCCACCCGAGAATTCCGCTACCCGCCGCTCGAGATCCCCGTTGGAAAAGCCAAGTCCCGCCAACAGCGAGGCCGCTCTCCCTCGCGCCCCGTAACCCCCGATATCGTGCAACCGCGCGTGCAGCTCGGCGATCCGTTCTCCGGATGCGGCGCCCTCACCGCCTGCTAACTCGCGCTCGATGGCGCGCAGCTCCGTGTCGCCATCGATCACGTATTCGAGCGCAGCCACATCGAGCGCCGGCGTTTCCTGCGCCACCGTGCCGATGCGCCAGGCGGCGGGGAGTTCGCAACTGCCGCGATCGGGCTGCAGTTCCCCGCGCAGCAGTGCAAAAAGGCTGGTCTTCCCGCTGCCGTTGGCGCCGACGAGGCCCAAGCGCCAGCCGGCGTGTATTTGCAGCGTGGCATCTTCGATCAGGCGCTGCGGGCCGCGGGAGAGCGCAAGGCTGCGAAACTGGATCACTAGTCGTGGGGAGCGCGGAAATTCGGGCGGACGCCATCATAGCAAAACGCTCCGCGCGAAGAACGCCATCGCGCCTCCCCGCGTGCCACGCAACTCTACGTCGTGCGCTTGATGTACGACGAGCACCAGCCGTTCACGTTGACCAGCTTGCCCGGAAAAATCGGGCACGGCGCCCATTCGTCCTTGTCAGGCTTGCCCTGGAAGAGCTGGCAGTTGCCGCACGTTTCGCCCGGCTTGTAAGTCGGGAACTTCTTCTTGTCCACCTTCGTCGCGTCGTGCTTGTAGCCGAGCTGGACGGCCTGCGGGTCGTTCTCATCCAGGTGCGGCTTACTCTCCTGCGCCTTTACCCGGGATCCGAGCGCGAGCGCGGTTGCGGCCATTGCGCCGGCCTTGACGAACGCACGGCGGCGCGAGTTGATCGGTCTCGCTTTCATTGGCATGCCTCCATTCACACCCCACATCAATCGGTTGCGACAGTAGAATTTCACCCTTGGTTCGCCTTAGTGATAGTCCGCCTCCCCGAGCAGCACGTCGATCGGCAGCGCAAGCAGGAAATCCACCATTGCCCGCTGCCACATGCTCCGGATCGGCTCTATGGTGAGCTCGACGATCTCGCCGTCCTTTTCGGTGCGCCAGATGAGGCGTGGCGGACCGGCCGCCTCGTCGCCGTTGTGGTCGAAGGCGACTTCATAGCTGTTCGCTGGATTCGTGATCGACTCGAATTGTTTCGCCACCTGCTGCGCGAGCGCGGGACTGTGCACGAGAAGGCCAAGCTCGGTATTGAGCTCGAGTGAGCGCTTGTCGAAGTTCATCGCGCCGATCAGCACCTTCTCCCGATCGAATACGAAGGCCTTGGCGTGGAGCGAGAAGCGCCCCGGGCTTTCCGAGGCGAGAGGCGTGCCGCTGCCGCCCGCCTCATTGAGCGAGGCGCGCGCCTCGTAGAGCACGATGCCTTCGGAGAGCAATGACGGGCGGTAGCGCGCGTAGCCGGCGTGCGCAGCCGCGACATCCGTCGCCTCGAGCGAATTCGTGAGCACGCGCACGCGCACGCCGCGCCCGCGCAGCGCGAGCAGGAAGCGCATGCCTTCATCCGCCGGCACGACATAGGGTGAGACGAGCAACAACTCCGAGCGCGTGGCCGCGGCCGCCCTTACGACGGCGTCATTACCGAGCCAGCTCGTGGAATTCTTGCCTTGCCCAGTCGCCTTCCCGGGGCTGTCGCATATCACCTCGGCGCGCGCCCACACGAGCGCTTTCCCCGAAAGCGTGCTCGCGAGCGGCTCCTCCGCCGCCAGTCTCTGCATGTACTCGGTGTCTGACATGTTGGAGCGGTGAAGCCTGAGCGCGGTCCGAAGCTCGTTCACGATATCCGGGTGGTATTTGTCCTGCCCGAGCGCCGCGACCGGAATGGCGAGCTCGCTATTCCAGTACTCGTCGAACGTCTTCGACAGCTCGCGGGCGGCCGGCCCGGCGGCAAGCAGATCGTAATCACCGAATTCGAATTCCGGGCTCGCCTGGAAATACTCGTTACCCACGTTGCGGCCACCGACGAGCGCGATGGTGTTATCCGAGACCATGAGCTTGTTGTGCATGCGGTACTTCAGGCGCGGCGCATGGAGCACCAGCTCGATGTAGCGCAGAACATGACTTTCGCCGCGGTAAGCGAAGGGATTGAAGAGGCGGACTTCGATATTCGGATGCTCGTCGAGCGCGAGTATCATGTTCTTGCGCACCGCCCCATGATCGTCTAGCAGTACCCGCACGCGTACGCCGCGGTCGGCTGCGTGGAGCAATGCGCCGCTCAGGAGCTTCGAGGTTTCGTCCTGCCGGTAGATGTAGTACTGAACGTCGAGGGTGCGCTCTGCGGCGTCCGCCATGTGCATGCGCGCGATCAACCCGTCGAGGCCGGAGGGCAGCAGTCGGAATCCGGACTTGCCCGGGTGCGCGCGCGCCGCCTTGGCGATCGCCGCGCCCAGACGGGTTTCGCCCGGATGTTCGAGAGCCGAGGAAGGAAGCTTGGGAAAATCGACGCCCGGCGGAAGCGAAGCACAACCGCCGAGCAGCGCGAAGACGGCTGCGACGAAGGCGAGAGCGTGCGGTCCCATGACACGATCGGCGCGGGCCGCAGCCGGCCCGCGTCGCGATCGCGGGTAACCGGCCCGGCATGCTGCCCGGCCGGCCAGGGCACCCTCGTAGGTCAGCGCGCGCTCAACCGGAAGACGGCGGGCGGCACGGCCTCCGCCCCCGGTCTGCAACCCGCGTCAGGTCAGCGACTTTTCGCCGACTCGCTCTGCACGGTGAGCGCGTTGGTGACCGACTTGACGCCCGCCACCGAGCGCGCGATCTCCTCTGCGCGCCGTTTCTCGGCTTCGCTGTCCACGAACCCGCTCAACCGAACGTTGCCGTTGTTCGTGTCGACGTTGATGTCCATCGCGTCCACGGTCTTGTCCGTGGCGAATGCGGTCTTCACCTTGCTCGTGATCGTCGCATCATCCACGTACACACCGGTCTTCTCTCCCGCGCCGGCGCACCCGGCGAGCACCGCGGCGAATACCGCAGCCATGACGACAGACAGAACATCTTTCAGTGAATGCATTTGCAGATGAGGCTTCGCTGTCATGAAAGTCTCTCCTATTAAAGAACCGAGTTGATTCAAGACCATCGGGACATGCCGATGAAATGACAAACATCCGACAACATTACTTCCGCATAAGTTCTGTGTTGCGCAACGCATCCCCATGAGGCGAACGGTTGCCCACGGCATGTCGTCCGACTGCGACAGACGCGCATGACACCGAATGCAAGAGCGGCGCAGCGCGCTGAACGTTTTCCCGAAACGCTGGCTCTCGGCCCGTATGAGCCCGGCACGCACCGGATCGCAGCCGCGGAACGGGCAGAGATTTGTCGTCCCGCTACGACACGCGGAGGTTCACGGAATCAGTCGATTAGACGCCTGAGCGCAACGCACGTCGCGCAGGGGCGACATTTCACGCCGCGCAAGCGCCAGTCAAGTTGCCGTTAGGTGAGCTAAAACCGAGGGCTGCCGGGCACGTGCGGAGCCTGGCATAGGTGTTGCTCTTGTGGGCAGTAACAGCGGCAGCTTGTGTGCCAGTTCACCAGTCATCCGGGTCCGGGCAATGCCCGCGGCGCCGGAGAGTCGCCTTCCTTTATCCCTCCTCCTCCTCCCTCCGAGGAAGGCGGCTTCATTCCCGCGGGACATAGCGCCCGCGGTTTTTTTGTACGCTTCTAATGCCTAGCGCGCGATGCCGGCGCCGCTTACGGGGGATTGGAAACTCGCGCGGGCCTTTGCGGCGCGCCCACGCGCGAGCATGCACTCGGTGTTCGGAACGTAGAGCAGGTGCGCGATCTTGCGCACGTAGTGATCCTCGTACGGATCGAGTTTCCCGTCCGCGTAAGCGATGTGCCACAAGTGCTCGATGAGAAGAATGCGTCGCGGCAGATCGAACTCGCGCTTGATCGCCGAAACGGGTCCGTAATACGAGGTCAACTGGCGCGCCCGCCTGGCACCCTCCTCCAACAGCGCCGCGCTCTCGTTGTCGGAGACTCCGAACAGATCGGTGAGCGCTCTGCGGGCAGCAGCGTACTCCTCCGGCAGCTCCTTGAGATCGACGCGCGTGGACTCGTGCAGCAGGCTCGCCACCGCCAGCTCCAGGTGGCGGAGCTCGTAGCCATGCGGCGTTGCGGTGTCGGAATCCCCGGCGAAAATGCGCTTTAAGGCTTTCAGCATCGGCCGGACGATTATCGCACGCCGGTGGGATCCCAGCAGGGGCGATCGCGCTCGTCGAGCGCATCGAGCCGCGCCATGTCCTCATCGTCGAGCGCGAAATCAAAAATGCGCGCATTCTCCTCGATGATTTCCGGGCATGGCGATTCGGGAAACGGATTGAACTCCACCTGATTGACTGCTGGCACGACGTCGGAGGACGCCATCAGTTCCTCGAGATGCGCGGCAGTGTAATGGCTGACGCCGATGGAACGGGCGATGCCACGCTGACGAGTGAGTTCACGAATTGTCGCTGATGCGGAACTGGGAACTGAAGTCTACGGTCCATCATGATCCGCGTGGTACCGGCACCCTCGGGCTTTCTGCACGCAGCGGCGGGGGCACGGGGGTCAAGGTCCGCGTTCCAAATAGGGCTGACGTAGGCGGAGACCACGTTGCAGACATTGCGTGTGGGCGAGCTCGAGCTCTACGTTCTCGATGATGGGACCTGGCCGTTTCCGGCGCGGTTCTTTTTCCGCAATGTGCCCGAGACCGTCTGGCGGGCACACGTGGCCGTAGACGCCGAAGGAAAGATCCCGGTCGGCCACAACTACGGTCTGCTCAAGACCGAGCACGACCTGATCGTGATGGATACCGGCTATGGTGACGACACGCACGGGGGCCTGACGGGTCATTTGCTCGAGGAATTCGATCGCACCGGCTACCGGCGCGAGGAGGTCACCAAAGTCATCATCACGCATGCGCATGGCGATCACATCAAGCGCAATACGCTGGTGCAGGATCGACAGCGCACGCCGACCTTTCCGCAGGCCCGCTACCATCTCGCCCGCAGCGATTGGGACTGGTTCACCGGACCTGGACATGTTCCCGAGTTCGATGAGCACGTCGTCACGCTCCACACGCTGGGACTGCTCACGCTCGTGGAGGGCGAGCTGCGGCTCACACCCGACGTGTTGCTGCTCCCGACGCCGGGCCACACACCAGGGCATACCAGCGTGATGATGGAGTCGCAGGGGCGGACCGCAATCTTTCTCGGCGATCTCTGCCACCTTCCCTTGCACTTCTCACATCCTGATTGGGTCAGCACCTTCGACACGCATCCCGAGGTGACGCCACGATCGCGTGCTCGGGTCTTCAGGATGGCAATCGAGCGCGATGCGCTGTTGGTCTGCCCGCATGCGCCATCACCAGGGTTGGGGCGCCTGAAACAGACCGATCGCGGCGTTCTATGGCAGCCGGTGGCGTAACCGAGCAAGAGAGGAAGAGGCGATGATCGGGGCGCAGACTGTCCTCGGGGTGAACCGCACGCAGGACGCAAGCATCTGCCTCATGCGCGGCTCGCGCGTCATCTGTTCGATTCAGAAGGAGCGGCTCACGCGCCAGAAGCACCACTGGGGCAAGCTTAACGACTTTCGGAACGTGTACGCCCGTGAGCTCCCAGGCGTCGACCAGCCGATCGATGTCCTCGTCGAATGCTATTCGTCTGATCGCGAGATCGAGAAGCTGCCTGCTTACGAGGAGGAGCTGGCCGAGACCCTGAGGTTCGCGCCGGACTGCCGCCGAGCACGCATCTCCCATCACCTCGCGCACCTCTACAGCGTCTTCCACCCATCGCCCTTCGACGAAGCGGCGGTCATGATCATCGACGGACAGGGCAGCTCCGTTTCCCAGTTCACAGAGACGTGGCCGGACGGCGATGCGCTGCCCGCCCACTGGCGCGAAGTCTCCTCCTTCTATGGCGCGAATCGGTCGCGGATCGAGTGTCTCGGGAAGCAGCTGTGGGACTGCGATGACGGACGCCACGTCGGACTCGGGATGTTTTACTTCCTGCTCACGCAAGCGATCTTCCCCGGCGAGGGCAACGAGGGCAAGGTGATGGGCCTCGCGCCCCACGGCAACCCGTCCGCGCTCGACCTTCCTCCCCTCGAGGTCCACGGGATGAAGGTCTCGATTCCCGATCGGTGGACCGAGATCCTGCGCGAGCGCGCGCGGTTCCGCTACGCCTCCGGCGACCGATCTCGATTCATCGACATCGCGAACCTCGCGGCGTCCGGACAGCAGGCGTTCGAGAATGCCCTGCTCGAGGTCGCACGATGGCTTCACGATCGCACGGGTGCCGAGGCGCTCTGCTTCGCTGGGGGCACCGCGCTCAATTGCTCGGCGAACGGCCGGCTCGTGCGCGAGTCGCCGTTCCGCCGCGTCTTCATTCCTCCGGCGCCGAGCGACGCCGGCACGTCTCTAGGGTGTGCGCTCTACGGCCTGATCAACCTCCTCGGCTCGCCGTGCGACTATCGATGGGAGCATGACTTCCTGGGTCCGGAGTTGGAGCAAGCGGACGTCGAGGCCGCGCTGTACGGCGCGGACGACCTCATCGTGGAGAAGCCTGAGGACCTTTGCGCGCGTGTCGCCGACCTACTCTGCAGGACGAAGGTCGTCGCACTCTACCAGGGGCGGAGCGAGTTCGGGCCGCGCGCACTCGGCCACCGGTCCATCCTGGCCGACCCGCGGTCCGGCGACGTGCGCGACTGGATCAACGCGAAGGTGAAGGAGCGCGAGTGGTTCCGCCCGCTCGCTCCCGTCGTGCTGCTCGAGCACGCGGATCGCTACTTCGATATCCGCCGCCCATCGCCCTTCATGCAGTTCGCGGCACCGGTACGCCCGGAGGCGGCACGGCGCATCCCCGCCGTCACGCACGTCGACTGCACCGCACGCGTGCAGACGGTGGGCGAGCGCGACGACACCTTTCTTCGTGCCGTGCTCGAGGCGTTCGAGGTCCGGACCGGCATCCCCGTGCTGCTGAACACCTCGTTCAACCGCAAGGAGGAGCCAATCGTCGAAACCCCGGCGCAGGCCATCGAGTCCTTCCGGCGCACGCCAATGCACGCGCTCGCAATGCCGCCGTACCTCGTCCATAAGCGCGGCGAGGCCGTGGGCTAGCGGCTAGCGGCGTCCTCGAACGAGGCTCGCGTGATCCAGGGCTATCCCGACCGAGCGAGCGTGGCGCCGGGCGGGCGGCTGGTGCTCCACGTCTCCACCCACGCGCATCGCTTTCGCGTGCGCTTCTATCGCTGGGGTGACGGTCTGATTCCGATGGCGGAGTCGCCCTGGCTCGCGGGCAAGTACGCCGCCCCGGGGCGTGCGGATGTCGAGTGGAACTGGCCGGCGTACACGTTCGTCGTGCCGGACGCCTGGCCTTCCGCCGTCTACATCGCGCATCTGCAGGAGCCGGGCACCAGCACGCTCGGCGCGAGCCTCGACGCGGCAGGAACTCTCTTCGTCGTTCGCGGCGAAGGACGCGGCCGCCTGCTCTACAAGATCCCGCTTGCGACGTATCACGCTTACAA
>CAMPGR010000030.1 GCA_946885605.1 uncultured Pseudomonadota bacterium | reverse complement strand
CTCACCTATTTTGCGCTTGATGCCGCGCGCTGGCTGAAGGAAGCCTGAGTAGCATTCGCTCTCGCTTTAGCGAATCAATCGGCGGCGAGCAACGCTTCCACGGCTTGCGTTTTGGCGCGCTCCACGACCTTGCCGCCCGGATTCCTGCGCACCGGCCGCCGCAAATCGCGTGGCGAGAGAACTTCGATCTGGATCGGGACGTCACGGTTCTCCAGCATAAAAACCGGTATCGCGCAGAGCTCGTCGCCCGAATAAAGCCTGTGCTGGGTGGTTTTGTAGGCAATGCCGCGATCGATCAGGTAGAGCTCGACGGCTTTGACGCTATCGGTGAAGAGCTGAATGTCGATATCGGCGTATTTCCCCGCGCTTCCGCTCAAAACCGAGCCCGTAAGGTGTGGATTGAACTGGCTGAGTTCGCGCATGACCTCGAGTGCGGCTTGCCGCAGTCGCCGCAGACGCGTGCGGTGTTGATCCGGGCTGTAGAGCTGTTGATATTCCCGGAGCGCGCCCTCGACTTCTTCGTTGGTCGGCAACTGGCGGGAATCCGGTGCACCGGCCTGACGCGCGGCCTTGCGCTTTGCCTGGGCGTAATCTTCGATGCCGTCCTCCACCATGAGCCGCGCTGCCATGTGGGCGATGCGGGTGCGGACGTCGTTGCGGGCGCGTTCCCTTGCCACGTCGCTCCTCAGAACAGCTGATTCCTGACTTCCTCGGCAGGCGTATCGCCGCCTAGCACCGCGCTCGCGATGGCGCCTTCGGGCGGCATGAATTCCTGATAGAAGAAATCGGAAATCCCGGCCTGGCCGTCCGCTACCCGAAAACCCGTTTCGGGATCGACGCGTGCGGTGGTTACGCCCGGCGGAGGCACCAGCAATTGTTCCGGAACGCCCTGCAGGGCTGCGCCCATGTATGTCATCCAGATTGGCAGCGCTGCGCTCGAGCCGGTCTCGTTGCGACCGAGCGTGTGCGGGGTGTCAAAACCGATCCACGACACGGCCACGAGACTCGCGTTATATCCGCAGAACCAGGCATCGATGAAATCATTGGTGGTGCCCGTCTTGCCGGCGAGATCGTTTCGGCCGAGCTTCATCGCCCGCGCGCCGGTCCCCATCCGGACGACATCGCGCATGATGCTCGTCATGATGAAGGCATTCCGGGCGTCGATCACGCGCTCCGCGGTTTCGCCCGCCCGCTGGGGAAGCGTTTCCATCACCATGTTGCCGCGCGCGTCGACGACGCGTTCGATGAAATACGCGTACACGCGGTAACCGCCGTTGGCAAAGATCGAGTATGCCGACGCCATTTGCAGCGGCGTGACGCTTCCAGCGCCAAGCGCCATGGTGAGATAGGGCGGATGCAGCCTGGGATCGAAGCCGAAACGCGTGATGTAGTCCTGCGCATAATGCGGACCGATCGCCTGCAGAATGCGCACCGATACCAGATTCTTCGATTTCACCAGCGCGGTGCGCAGGCGCATGGGGCCATCGAACTTGCCGTCGTAATTCCGCGGCTCCCACGGCTCCGATCCGGTCTGAGCGGCGGTGAAGGTGAGCGGAGCGTCATTGATTACCGTGGCCGCCGTGAATCCCTTCTCGAGGGCGGCAGAATAGACGAACGGCTTGAAGCTCGATCCCGGCTGTCGCAGCGCCTGCGTGACGTGATTGTACTGATTGCGGTTGAAATCGAATCCGCCGACGAGCGCCCGTATCGCGCCTGTGCGGGGATCCATGGCGACGATGCCGGCTTCGACGAGCGGGATCTGCGTGATGTGCCAGTGACCCTTTTTGTCCGGCTGCACACGGATGATCGCGCCGCGCCGGATGCGCTGGCTCGGATTGACCTTTTCGCCCAGCATCCGGCTCGCAAATTTGAGGCCTTCATCGCTGATATCCGCGATTTCCCCGCCCTTGCGGTACGCCTTCACACGCTTGGCACTCGCCTCGAGCACGACAGCGGGGTAGATGTCGTCGCTCTCCGCGGTATCCTGAAGCGCGTCTTCCAGAGCTTCCTCGCTCGGCCTGGCGGGGAGATCGACGAATCCTTCGGGTCCGCGATAGCCATGGCGCCGATCGTAGTCCAGAACACCCCGACGCACTGCGGCATGCGCAGCCTCCTGGTCCTGTATCGAAAGCGTCGTGTAGACCCGGAAGCCGCGGGTGTATGCTTCGTCGCGATAGCGGTCGTACATGGCCTGCCGGACCATCTCCGCAAAGTACTCGGCGGGCGGAGTCGATTCGACGACGTCCCGTTTCACCGAAATCGTTTCATTCTCCGCGCGGGCGAACTGCTCCTCGGTGATCATGCCCAGTTCGCGCATGCGGCGCAGCACATACTGCTGCCGCAGCTTGGCGCGCTTGGGATTCGCCACTGGATTGAAGCGGGAGGGCGCTTTCGGCAGCCCCGCCAGCATGGCATGCTCCGCCAGGCTGAGCTTGGAGAGCGGCTTTCCAAAGTAGGCCTGCGCGGCAGCCGCGAACCCGTAAGCGCGCTGTCCGAGGTAGATCTGATTGAGATACAGCTCCAGGATCTGGTCTTTGCTGAGGTTGTGCTCGATCTTGAACGCGAGCAGCATCTCGTTGAACTTGCGGGTAAGCGTCTTCTCCTTTGACAGGAAGAAATTGCGCGCTACCTGCATGGTGATGGTGCTTGCCCCCTGCCGCACGCCCCCTGACATGAAATTCGAAAGCGCTGCGCGCGCCACGCCTACATAATCGACGCCCCCATGCTCATAGAACCGTTCGTCTTCGGCGGCCAGGATGGCGCCAACCATCTGTTTCGGGACTTCATTGATCGTCACCACCGCTCGCCGCTCCTCGCCAAACTCGCCGATCAGCTGCCCCTCACTGCTGTAAACGCGCAATGGGATCTTCGGGCGATAATCCGTGAGCGTTTCCAGCGACGGCAGGGTCGGATAGACGACCACCGCGGCAAAAGCGACCAGAATCAACCCCGCCACAAGGGCAGAAAACACCAGCAATAGTGGAAAAGCCCACCACCGTACCGACATTTAGTATCCCGGGCGCAAAAGTGGCATCGAGTAGGGCGTGGCGTTTTTGCTACGCATGTGCGACATATAGCGTTGCAAATCGCGCGAAATTCATGCAGTGTGGTTTATATTACGCAGGCCGCCATTATAGGGGTAAGGCGGCGAGCACAAAACAAAAACGAAACGCTTTACAGTTAGCATAGTTGTTGCTAGCATTTAAAGTAAACTATAAGGCTTCGTGCCCAACAAATTTATGCTCAAGGGAAAACTAAATATCAACCTGGAGGCATTGGAGGGACTGTTCAAGCCCAAGACCCCGCCTTTGATCGGCACGGACATCAGTTCATCGGCGATAAAGATGGTGGAAATCGCCGAAGCGAGCAAGGGCGTCTACCGGGTCGAGCGCTACGCAGTTGAACCGTTGCCGAAAGAGTCCGTAGTCGACGGCAACATCAACAATCTCGATGCGGTTAGCGAGGCGCTGAAGCGCTGCCACAAGCGGCTGGGCAGCGGCATCAAGAGTGTCGCGATGGCGCTGCCGAGCGCTGCCGTCATCACCAAGAAAATCCTTGTTCCCGCAGGCCAGCCCGAGGAGGACCTCGAGTTACAGGTCGAAACGGAAGCCAACCAATACATCCCGTTTGCGCTGGACGAAGTCAATCTGGATTTTCACGTTCTGGGGGCGGCCCCGAACAGTCCTGAAGACGTGGAAGTGCTCATTGCCGCCTCCCGCAAGGAGAAGATCGAGGACCGCATCGCAGCCGCTGAGGTCGCCGGGCTCAAGGCTGTCGTAATGGACGTCGATATTTTCGCGAGCCAGGCCGCCTTGAACCTGATCGAGAGCCAGTTCCCCGATAAGGGCAAGGACCAGAATATCGCGATCGTGGACATCGGCGCGAGCGTCATGAACGTCAATGTTCTACGTAACGGTCAGTCTATCTACATGCGGGAGCAACCCTTCGGCGGTAACCAGCTCACGCTCGAAATCCAGAACCGCTACGGCATGTCACCCGAGGAAGCCGAAGCGGCGAAACGCGCAGGCGGGTTGCCCGAAAGCTATGAGTCCGAAGTACTGCAACCGTTCCTCGACATGCTGGCGTTGGAAGTTGCACGCGCGCTCCAGTTCTTCTTCACTTCCACGCAGTACAGCCAGGTCAACCATATTGTCTTGTCGGGAGGTTGCGCCGCGATCCCGGGCGTCGACGTCGCGGTGACGAGGCGCACTCAGGTCAATACCGTGGTGGCCAACCCGTTCGCGAACATGGCACTGTCGTCGCGCATTAAGCCCAGGAATCTCGCGCAGGATGCGCCGCTGCTCATGGTGGCGTGCGGCCTCGCGATGCGGAGGTTCGACCCATGATTCGCATCAACCTGCTTCCTCACCGGGAGCGTCGCCGCAAGCGCCAGCAACAGCATTTCTTCATCATGCTGGGCGTCGTGGCGGCGCTCGGCATCGCGGTCTGGTTCGTGGTCTCCTACATTTATCTGGCGGGCGAACTGAGCGACCAGCAGGCGCGCAACAAGTATCTGCAGGACGAGATCGCGAAACTCGACAAGCAGATCGCGGAAATCAACAAGCTCAAGGAACAGACCGCTGCGTTGCTGGAACGCAAGCGGGTCGTCGAAGAGCTCCAGGCGAACCGCTCTGAAGTCGTCCACTTGCTCGACCAACTCGTCCGGCAGCTTCCGGAGGGCCTTTATCTCAGGGCGGTAAAGCAAAACGGCACGCGCGTGACGATCAGCGGCTACACGCAGTCGCAGGCGCGCGTTTCGACCCTCATGCGCAACCTCGAGTCCTCGCCTTATCTCGAAGGCCCGGGGCTGGTGGAAGTGAAAGCGACCCAGGTGGGCGGGACGAGAACCAACGAATTCACGCTGACCATCAATATCAGCCGCCCGAAACCCGACGCGGGCGGAAAGCCGGCGCCCAAGCCGGCCGCCGCGCGGAGCTAGCGCCATGACGCTCGATGAACTGAGAAGGCTGGATCCCAAGAAGATCGGCTCGTGGCCGGTGTTGCCGAAGCTCGGGGTGCTGGTGCTCGCGCTGTTGTTGATCGTGTTCGCGAGCTACTGGTTCGACTGGCAGCACCAGATCGAGGAGATCAAGTCCGAGGAACAGAAGGAGGAAAAGCTACGCGCGACTTTCCTCGAGAAGAAGAAGCTCGCGATTGATCTCCCCCTCTACAAAAAGCGCCTGGACGATATCGAGCAGCAGTTCGGCACGCTGCTCAAGCAGCTTCCCGGCAAATCGGAAATGGATGCGCTCCTGATCGACATCAACCAGGCGGGGCTCGGAAGGGGCCTGCAGTTCGAGCTTTTCAAGCCGGCCGCTTCGGAGTCCCGGCGCGATTTCTACGCCGAGCTGCCTATCGGGATCAAGGTCACGGGCAGCTACCACGATATCGGCGCTTTTGCGAGCGACATCAGCAAGCTTTCGCGTATCGTGACGCTGAATGACATCGCACTCGCGACGGGCAGGGACGGGCTCGTGATGGACGCGACGGCGAAGACTTTCCGCTATCTCGACGAAGAGGAGATAGCGCAACAAAGAAGGGCGGCCAAGCCCAAACCGGGGGCGAGACGGTGATGCGCGCCAACATTCTCGTACTGCTCGGGTGCCTCGCGCTTGCCGGTTGCGGGGAGCGGCATCTCGACGAGGTAAAGAAGTTCGTAAAGGATTCCGACAAGCTTCCTCCGGGACGGATTCCTCCCTTACCGGAGGTCAAGCCATACGAGGCGTTCAGCTACGACGCCTACGATCTTCTCGATCCGTTCAAGCCGCGCAAGATCACGCCGCCCAAAGCAGTCGCCGGGGCGGGCGGCGTTCAGCCGGACTTCAACCGGCGCAAGGAGCCGCTCGAGGCCTACCCGCTCGAGAACCTCAAGATGGTCGGCACCCTGCAACAGCAGAAAGTCATGCATGCGCTCGTCAAGACGCCGGACAACAACCTGTACCGCGTCAGAGCCGGCAACTACATGGGACAGAACTTCGGCCGCATCGTCGCGATCAGCGAAACCACGATTGCGCTCAAGGAAATCGTACAGGACAGCAATGGCAGCTGGGAGGAAAAGGATCAGGCGCTGCAGCTGCTCGATGAATTGGAGGCAAAAAGATGAAGACGAAACTCTCCGCAATCAGGTTCTCGGTCCTGTGTAGCGCGCTGCTTGCGCTCGTCGTGGCGTCCGCCCCGGGCCGCGCGCAGGAAAACGCCATAGAAGCCATCGAGGTATCGCCGCAGCAGGGTGGAAAAACGGTACTGAAGGTTACGCTGAAAGAACCGCCATCGGCGCCACCGGCCGGCTTTTCCATTGTGAACCCGCCGCGCATAGCGTTCGACTTTCCGAACACGACGAATGCGCTCGGCCGCAATGTACAGGACGTAGCGGGCGGCGAGGTGCGACGCATCAACGTCGTGCAGGCGAGCGGGCGCACGCGGATGGTGCTCGAGCTCGCGCGCGGCATGAACTACGACACGCGCGTGGACGGTAGATCGGTCCTGATCACGCTTCAGGACACCACTGCGGCGGCGAGCACCGGCACGGCATTGACGCAGCAGTTCGCACAGGCAAGCGCCGCCGACCGCAAGCATAGCGTGCGCGACATCGACTTCCGCCGCGGCGGGAGCGGTGAAGGCCGGATCGTCGTCGATCTGTCCGACAATACCGTCGGCATCGACATCCGGCAGCAGGGCAAATCCGTCGTGGTCGATTTCGTCAACGCGGCGCTGCCGAAAAACCTCGAGCGCCGACTCGACGTGACGGACTTCGGCACGCCGGTGCAGACGGTGGATGCGTTGACGCTCGGCAATAACGCGCGGCTCGTGATAACGCCACGCGGGAACTGGGAGCACTCGGCGTATCAGACCGACAATCGCTTCATCATCGAGGTGAAACAGCTGGTCGAAGACCCGAACAAACTCGTGCAGGGAAGCCGACCCGGGTATCAGGGCGAGAAGATATCGCTCAACTTCCAGAACGTCGAAGTGCGCGCGGTGCTGCAGGTGCTCGCCGACTTCACGGGCCTCAACATCATTACGAGCGACACGGTGAGCGGCAGTCTGACGCTGAGGCTCAAGGATGTGCCCTGGGACCAGGCGCTCGACATAATTCTGCAGGCAAAGGGTCTCGACAAGCGCAAGTCCGGGAACGTGGTGTGGATTGCGCCGCGTGACGAACTGGCCACGCGGGAGAAACTCGCGCTCGAAGCCCGCCAGCAGATTGCGGAGCTGGAACCCGTGCACACCGAAAGCTTCCAGTTGAATTACCAGAAGGCCCAGGACGTCCAAGCGTTCCTGAGCGCAGGCACGCAGCGCATTCTGTCCAAGCGCGGCAGTGCCGTGGTCGACGCACGGACCAATACCGTGTTTGTCCAGGATACGCCTACGCGCCTGGAAGAGATCCGGCGGCTCATCCGCCAGATCGACATACCGGTCCGGCAGGTGATGATCGAATCACGCATCGTGGAGGCAGCGGACACTTTCAGCCGCAACCTGGGTGTGCGACTTGGCTTCAACGATCGTCTTCCGGCAATCGGCCAAGCGATTCCTGGTCAGAACAGCGGCGTGCGAATCACCGGTGGCGGTGGATTGGCGGCTACCGGGTTCAACACTACCCAGATCGAAACGCAGCCGAACTTCCAGACGGACTCACTCAGCGTGAACCTACCCGCACCGAATATCGGTGGCGCGCAGGCCGGGCAGCTTTCAATCGTTCTGTTTAATAACGCGTTAAGCCGCTTCTTGAATCTGGAGCTTTCGGCACTGCAGGCCGATGGCAAGGGGAAGATCATCTCCAGTCCCCGCATCATCACTGCCGACAAGAACGAGGCGACAATCGAGCAGGGCACGGAAATTCCCTACCAGCAGTCCACATCGAGCGGGGCGACTGCAGTGAGCTTCAAGAAAGCAACCCTCTCGCTCAAAGTGAAGCCGCAGATCACGCCTGACGATAACGTCATCATGACACTGCGCATCAACAAAGACAGTGTGGGGCAGATTGTCGCCACGGGCACCGGCAGTGCGCCGTCTATCGACACCAAGCAGGTGACTACCGAGGTCCTGGTGGAGAATGGCGGCACGGTCGTAATCGGCGGCATCTACACTCAGGAGGAGCGCTCTACCACCAACAAGATCCCTGTCTTGGGCGACCTGCCCTACGTCGGCTTCCTCTTCAAGAACAATCTGAAGACGGACGATCGCCGCGAGCTGCTCGTCTTCATCACGCCGCGAATTCTCAAGGAGACGCTAACCCAGCGCTAAGCGGGGTTCGACGGAAACAGGAGAGCGGCTTCGGCCGCTCTTTTGTTTTCTACCCGCGAATCGTCATCGTGCGCGATTCCGTTAGAATCGCCATATGGGCGACACAACCGAAGACAGGCGCGAGCGCACGGTACCGGGCAGCGTTTATCTGGTCGGACTCATGGGCGCGGGGAAGACATCCGTGGGACGTACCCTCGCCCGCCGCCTGCGCAAGCCGTTTTTCGACGTCGATCACGAAATCGAGCGTTCCACGGGCGTGAAAATTCCGCTGATCTTTGAAATCGAGGGCGAGGCCGGGTTTCGCGCCCGCGAATCGAAAATGCTCGCCGAACTGGTTCGGCGCAGCGATATTGTTCTCGCTACAGGGGGCGGTGCGGTGCTTTCGGAGGGAAACAGGCGGCTGCTCGCGGACAATGGCACTGTGGTCTACCTTCGTGCCACGCCGCGCGAGCTCTGGCACCGTACCCGTCATGACCGGAACCGGCCTCTGCTGCAGACGGCGGATCCGCTCGCGACGCTACAGGAATTGTTCGAGCAGCGCGACCCGTTATACCGCGAGATCGCACATCTCGTCATCGATACCGGTAATCAGAGCGTGGGTTTGCTCGCGCACAAGCTCGAGTCCCGTCTGGCACAGCTCAAGGACATCCGGGAAATTACTTAATGCATACCCTCACCGTCGCGCTCGACGAGCGGAGTTACCCTCTCTATGTCGGCGCCGGGCTCCTCGATCGTCCGGAGTTGATCGCCGCAGGCCTGCCACAACCCAGGACGGCGATCGTCACAAACACGACTATCGCCCCTTTGTATCTCTCTAGGTTGGAGCGGCGGCTCGGTGCACTCGGTATTGAAACGGTCCCGATCGTGCTGCGTGACGGTGAAGCGTACAAGACCTCTGAAACGCTGAACCACATCTTCGACGTTCTCATCGAAAAACGCTGCGAGCGAAAGACGGCGATCCTCGCGCTCGGAGGCGGCGTCGTCGGCGATCTGGCGGGTTTCGCCGCGGCCGTCTACCAGCGCGGAGTGCCCTACATTCAGCTGCCGACCACATTGCTCGCTCAAGTCGACTCGGCGGTGGGCGGCAAGACGGCGATCAATCATCCGCGCGGAAAGAACATGATCGGCGCCTTTTACCAGCCGCTTGCCGTAGTCGCCGATACAGATACGCTGACAAGCCTGCCGGACCGCGAACTTGCCGCCGGCATTGCGGAAGTCATCAAGTACGGCGTCATCCGGGATGTCGCGTTTTTCGCGTGGCTGGAGCAAAACATCGAGCGGCTCGTCGCCCGGCAGCCGGACGCGCTCGCGCACGCAATCGTGACCTCATGCCGCAACAAGGCCGAGATCGTCGCGCTCGACGAGCGGGAGACGGGCTTGCGCGCGCTGCTGAATTACGGCCATACGTTCGGTCACGCCATTGAAGCCGGGCTTGGATTCCGGGCGTGGCTGCACGGCGAAGCGGTTGCCTGCGGCATGGTGCTCGCCGCACGCGCCTCGCAGCGCCTCGGCTTGATCGGTGCGGAAGACGTGGCGCGCATCAGCGCGCTTCTCACGCGCACCGGGCTTCCCATAGCGCGGCCCGATCTCGGCTTCGAGCGCTACATCGAGTTGATGGGGCACGACAAGAAAGTCGAGGGCGGCAGGACGCGCTTCATCTTGCTGCGCAAGATCGGCGAGGCGTTCGTGGCGGACGAAGTGCCGGAGGCAGTGCTCCGCGCGGCGCTCGATTACCCCACCCATGTCTGAGCGGGCGCCGTACGCCGCCAATCCCGTTGCGTCGCGTGGACGGCGCTTTCCTGAGCCGCCGCCACGTGGCCGTAGCGAGTTTCAACGCGACAGGGATCGAATCATACATTCGAACGCCTTTCGCCGCCTCGAATACAAGACGCAGGTCTTCGTAAACCATGAGGGCGACCTCTTCCGCACCCGTCTGACCCACAGCCTCGAGGTGGCGCAAATCGGTCGCTCCGTCGCACGCCGCCTGCGTCTCGACGAGGATCTCACCGAGGCCATCGCGCTCGCCCACGATCTCGGCCATACACCGTTCGGGCACGCGGGGCAGGACGCACTCAACGCCTGCATGAAGCCACACGGGGGCTTCGAGCACAACTTGCAAAGCCTGCGCGTCGTGGATGTGCTCGAGCAGCGCTACGGGGGTTTCGACGGCTTGAATCTTACGTTTGAATCCCGGGAGGGCATCCTCAAGCACTGCTCGGTGCGGGTTGCACGCACCCTCGGGGAAGTGGGCGCCCGCTTCATTAGGAAACTGCGCCCTTCGCTCGAAGCGCAGATCGCCAATCTTGCCGACGAGATCGCATACAACAACCACGACGTCGACGACGGGCTGCGCTCGGGCCTGTTAACCCTTGACGAACTCGCGAGCGTGGCGATCTTCTCCCGGCATATGGAAGCCGCGCTGCGCGACTTCCCGCAATTGCGCGAGCGCCGACTTGTACACGAAACCGTGCGCCGGATGATCGACACGCTCGTGACCGACCTCATCCAGCAGACGGAACAAAACATAGCTACGCAACGCCCTCAAGACGTGAACGAGGTCCGGCAGGTACCGGCGCTGGTGGCCTTCAGCGAACCCATCGATCGCGAGCAGCAGGAGTTGAAGCGCTTCCTCAGAGTCAAGCTGTACCAGCATTACCAGGTTGCCCGAATGAGCGCCAAAGCGCGGCGCATCGTTTCGGACCTTTTCAGCGCCTTCGAGTCGGATCATCGGCTCCTTCCGCCAGAGTTTCAGGCGCGGGCTGCTGAAGACGCACCCCGCGCCATCGCTGATTACATCGCAGGCATGACGGACCGGTACGCGATTCTCGAACACCGACGGTTGTTCGCCATCGAAGAGACCGCGCGAGCAGTGTAAGCGCTCGCCAACACAAAATTTCGTTGTGGCAAGCCCTTGTAGCCGGTAGACTAAAGGGCTTTCGCCCAAAATCCTAGGCTGTGGTCGGCCGAGAGTTGCTGCTTTGCAGCATCACACTATGGCGACCACTCCGGTCCGCTAATCAGCCAGCGAGGACGCGCGAGATGAATCATCCCAACCTGCCCGCGCCCCAGGGCCTTTACCACCCGGGGCGCGAACATGACGCCTGCGGCGTCGGATTTGTCGCGCATATCAAAGGCAAGAAAAGCCACGGTATAGTCGAGCAGGGCCTGCAGATCCTGCGCAATCTCACTCACCGTGGCGCGGTCGGCGCCGACCCCAAGGCTTCTGATGGCGCTGGCATTCTTATCCAGATTCCCGACAGGCTGTTTCGCGACGAAATGGCGAAGCAGGGGATCAAGCTTCCCCCCGTCGGACAGTACGGCGTGGGCATGGTATTCCTGCCCCGCGAGCCGGCCTCCCGGTTTGCCTGCGAATATGAGATCGAGCGGGCGATCAAGGACGAGGGGCAGGTGCTGCTCGGCTGGCGCGATGTCCCGGTGGACAACACTGATCTCGGGGAATCGGTAAAGCTGGTCGAGCCGGTGATCCGGCAGGTCTTCATCGGCCGCGGTGCGGGCGTTACGGTGACCGACGCGCTGGAGAGAAAGCTCTACATCATCCGCAAGAGCGCCGGCCATGCCATCCAGTCGCTCAAGCTCGCGCACGGCAAGGAGTTTTATGTACCCTCGATGTCGGCGCGCACGGTGGTTTACAAGGGCATGCTGCTCGCGCACCAGGTCGGAGAGTACTACACTGATCTTAGCGACCCGCGCATGGTATCGGCGCTGGCGCTCGTCCACCAACGCTTTTCCACCAATACCTTTCCATCGTGGAGTCTCGCGCATCCCTTCCGCATGATCTGCCACAACGGCGAGATCAACACGCTGCGCGGCAACGTGAACTGGATACACGCACGCCAAGGTGCCATATCGAGCCCCATACTGGGCGATGACCTGAGCAAGATCTGGCCGCTGATCTACGACGGTCAGTCCGATTCGGCTTCGTTCGATAACGCACTGGAGCTGCTCGTGATGGGCGGCTACTCGATTGCGCACGCGATGATGCTGATGATTCCCGAGGCGTGGGAGAACCACACGCTGATGGACCCGAGCCGGCGCGCGTTCTACGAGTATCACGCCGCGATGATGGAGCCGTGGGACGGCCCCGCGTCGATCGCGTTCACCGACGGGTTGCGGATTGGCGCCACCCTGGATCGCAACGGATTGCGACCGTCGCGCTATATCGTCACTCACGACGATCTTGTGATCATGGGCTCCGAATGCGGGTGCCTGCCGGTACCCGAAGAGAAAATCGCCAAGAAATGGCGCCTCCAGCCCGGGAAGATGTTCCTCGTCGATCTCGAGAAGGGGCGGATCATCGACGACAAGGAGCTCAAGGATACGCTCGCCTCCGCCAAGCCATACACCGAGTGGATCGAACGCATCCGCATCAAGCTCGACGAGCTTCCGGCACCGAGCGAGCGGCGCGCACCCTCGCCCGCGGCGTTGCTCGACCGCCAGCAGGTCTTCGCCTATACCCAGGAGGATCTCAAGTTCCAGCTTGCACCCATGGCGGGCACCGGCGAGGAGCCGGTCGGATCGATGGGTAACGACTCGCCGCTGGCCGTCCTTTCCTCGAAGAACAAGACGCTCTATCACTACTTCAAGCAGCTCTTCGCGCAAGTAACGAATCCCGCAATCGATCCGATCCGCGAGGAACTCGTCACTTCGCTCGTATCGTTCATCGGCCCGAAGCCGAACCTGCTCGGCATCGACGAGATGAACCCGCCGTTCCGGCTCGAGGTCAGCCAGCCGGTGCTCGATATCGGGCAGATGGAGACGATCCGCCATATCGAGAAATACACGGACGGCAAATTCCGCTCGTTCGAGTTGGATATCACTTATCCATGCGCCTGGGGGAGAGAGGCGATCGAGGCGCGTCTCGCCTCGCTCGCCGCGCAGGCCGAAGATGCCGTCCGCTCCGGTTACACCATCATCATCCTCTCAGACCGCAGGATGGACCGGGAGCGCGTGGCGATACCCGCGCTCCTTGCGCTCTCCGCGATCCATCAGCACCTTGTCGGAAAGGGACTGCGCACGTCCACCGGCCTCGTAGTGGAGACCGGATCGGCGCGCGAAGTGCATCACTTTGCGCTCCTCGGCGGGTATGGCGCGGAAGCTGTCCATCCTTACCTCGCGTTCGAGACCCTGATCGACCTTGCCGAACGCGGCGAGCTCGGGGCCATCGACGGGGAGAAAGCCTGCAGAAACTTCATCAAGGCGGTGGGCAAGGGTCTCAAGAAGGTGATGTCCAAGATGGGGATCTCGACCTACATGTCCTACACCGGGGCGCAGATCTTCGAAGCGGTTGGCCTCGCGCGCTCGCTGGTCGACAAGTATTTCACGGGAACGGCTTCCAACGTCGAGGGTATCGGCGTATTCGAGGTCGCGGAGGAAGCACTGCGCATTCACGGGGCGGCATTCGGATCCGATCCCGTCATCGGACACGCGCTCGAGACCGGAGGCGAATACGCCTGGCGAGTGCGCGGCGAAGAGCACATGTGGACCCCGGACGCGATCGCGAAGCTTCAACACTCGACGCGCCAGAACGCATACCAGACGTACAAGGAATATGCGGCAATCATCGACGACCAGTCGGAGCGCCACATGACCTTCCGTGGCCTCTTCGAGTTCAGGTTCGCCGCGTGCAAGTCGGTTCCGCTCGAGGAGGTCGAGCCCGCAAGCGAAATCGTGAAGCGTTTTTCCACCGGCGCGATGTCACTCGGATCGATCTCGACCGAAGCACATACCACGCTAGCCGTAGCGATGAACCGCATCGGGGGGAAATCGAACACGGGTGAAGGCGGTGAAGACCGTCGCCGCTATGCGCCGGTAAAGGCCGGCGAGTCGCTGATGTCGCGGCTTGGCGCAGACCGTGTGCAGGTCGATATTCCCCTCGCTCCCGGCGATTCTCTCAAGTCCAAAATCAAGCAGGTCGCATCCGGCCGTTTCGGCGTAACAGCCGAGTACCTGGCCTCGGCGGAGCAGCTGCAGATCAAGATCGCACAGGGCGCCAAGCCGGGCGAGGGCGGCCAGCTGCCTGGACGCAAGGTATCGGAGTACATCGCAGAGATTCGCTATTCGACCCCCGGCGTGGAGCTGATCTCGCCGCCGCCGCACCACGACATCTATTCCATCGAGGATCTCGCGCAGCTCATCCACGATCTCAAAAACTCCAATCCAGAAGCGTGGATCAGCGTAAAGCTCGTCTCCGAAATCGGAGTGGGCACGATCGCCGCGGGTGTCGCGAAGGCGAAATCCGATCACGTGACGATCGCAGGGCACGATGGCGGTACCGGGGCTTCGCCGTGGTCCTCCATCAAACACGCGGGAACCCCGTGGGAGCTCGGGCTCGCCGAAACCCAGCAGACGCTCGTGCTCAACCGCTTGCGAGGGAGGATTGCCGTGCAGGTGGACGGTCAGATGAAAACCGGCCGCGACGTCGTGATCGGTGCGCTACTCGGCGCGGACGAGTTCGGCTTTGCGACGGCGCCGCTCGTGGTCGAGGGCTGCATCATGATGCGCAAGTGCCACCTGAATACCTGCCCGGTCGGCATAGCGACTCAGGACCCGGTGCTCCGGGGCAAGTTCGCGGGCAAGCCCGAGCACATCGTCAATTATTTCTTTTTCGTCGCGCAGGAAGTCCGCGAGCTGATGGCGCAGCTCGGCGTGCGGCGTTTCGATGAACTGATCGGCCGCAGCGATATGCTCGACATGAAGCGCGGCATAGACCACTGGAAAGCCCGCGGTCTCGATTTTTCGAGAGTTTTTTACGCGCCAAAGATGCCGGCGCACGTCGCGCGCCACCGCTGCGAAGCGCAGGATCACGGGCTCGACAAGGCGCTCGACAACCGTCTCATCGAACTTGCCAGGCCGGCGCTCGAGCGCGGCGAGAAGGTTGCGATCGACACGCCGATCCGGAACACCAACCGGACGGTCGGCACGATGCTGTCCTGGCATGTCGCGAAGCGCTATGGGCACGAGGGTTTACCCGACGATACGATCCACCTCCGGCTCGCCGGATCGGCCGGCCAGAGTTTCGGCGCGTTTCTCGCGCGTGGCGTGACGCTCGATCTCGTCGGCGATACCAACGACTATTGTGGCAAGGGGTTGTCCGGCGGCCGCATTTGCGTGCAGCCCTCGCCGAAGTTCGCGGGCGACCCCGGCGAGAACATCATCACGGGCAACGTCGTGCTCTACGGCGCAATTTGCGGTGAGGCGTACTTCCGCGGCGTCGCCGGCGAGCGTTTCGCCGTGCGGAACTCGGGCGCCTCGGCCGTGGTGGAAGGTGTAGGCGACCACGGTTGCGAATACATGACAGGCGGCACGGTCATCGTCCTGGGGCAGGCCGGACGCAACTTCGCGGCCGGCATGTCGGGCGGCATAGCGTATGTTCTGGACCCAGAAGGCGAATTCGTCAAGTACTGCAACACGGCTATGGTCGACCTCGAGCCGGTGCTGGCGGAGTCGGAGCAGCGCGTCAAGATCGCGCAGCACCTCTGGCATGTCGGCGAATGCGACGAGGTGCTGTTGCATCGTCTGATCGAGAGCCACGCCCGCTACACCGGGAGCCGCCGGGCCCGCCACATTCTCGACAACTGGGGGGCCTATCGCACGCGCTTCGTCAAGGTCTTCCCCAAAGAGTACCGCCGGGCGTTGAAGGAGCTCGCGGCTGCCGGGCGCAGGGTTGCCGCCTGAGCCGGGAGAACGTTACGCAAACACGGCTGCGACGCCGTCGCGGCCATATTGAAGCCTGAATCACTCCAAGACAGACATGGGCAAGATTACCGGATTCATGGAGTATCGCCGCATCGAGGAAGCGCACGAAGCGCCGGAGCAGCGCAAGCGGCACTTCCGCGAGTTCATTCCGCGGCTCACCGATGAGCAGGCTGGAATACAGGGCGCGCGCTGCATGGATTGCGGCATACCGTTCTGCATGAGCGGGTGCCCGGTCAACAACATCATTCCGGACTTCAACGACCTGGTTTACAAGCAAGACTGGAAATCGGCGATCGAGACGTTACATTCCACGAACAATTTCCCCGAGTTCACCGGTCGGATCTGCCCCGCGCCATGTGAGGAAGCGTGTGTGCTGCGCATCATTGACGACCCGGTCGGCATCAAATCCGTCGAGCATGCGATCATCGATCGCGCGTGGGAAGAGGGATGGGTTCAACCGCAGCCCGCTCAGCACGCGAGTGGCAAACGGGTCGCCATCGTTGGCTCGGGCCCTGCCGGGCTTGCCTGCGCGCAGCAGCTTGCGCGCGCAGGGCATGACGTGACGGTGTTCGAGAAGAACGACCGCATGGGTGGACTGCTGAGGTACGGCATCCCGGACTTCAAGCTGGAGAAATGGATCATCGACCGTCGGCTCTCCCAGCTCGAGATGGAGGGCGTAAGGTTCCGCACCAGCGTATACGTCGGCACGCAGCGTCCCGGCAAGGGCGTGTGTGATTGGGCAATCGAAGTGGTCGGGCCCAAACGCCTCATGGCGGAGCACGATGCTGTCGTTCTCACCGGGGGCGCCGAGCAGCCGCGCGAGCTGCCGATTCCCGGCCGCGAGCTGGAAGGTGTGCATTTCGCGATGGAGTTTCTGCCGCTGCAGAACAAGCGCGGAGCCGGAGACTGCGGGGTACCGGAGCTGCGCGCCACCGGCAAGCATGTTGTCATCATCGGCGGCGGGGACACCGGTTCCGACTGCGTCGGCACTTCGAACCGGCACGGCGCCGCTTCGGTCACCCAGCTCGAGTTGCTCCCCATGCCGCCCGACGTCGAGCGCAACCCCGTATGGCCCTATTGGCCGACGCGGCTCCGTACCTCTTCCTCTCATGAGGAAGGGGTGCAGCGCGACTGGTCCGTGGCAACGCGCGAGTTCGTGGGGGAGAACGGTAAGGTAAGAGAGCTCAAGCTGGTGCGCCTCGAGTGGCGCGACGGAAAGCCGCACGAAATTCCCGGCTCCGAATTCATGATTCCGGCCGACCTCGTGCTCCTCGCGATGGGCTTCGTTTCGCCCGTACAGTCGATCCTGGACGACTTCGGCGTGGAAAAGGACGCGCGCGGTAACGCCCGGGCGACAACCGACGGCGCGCGTTGCTACGTTACCTCTACCCCCAAGGTGTTTGCCGCAGGCGACATGCGGCGCGGCCAGTCGCTCGTCGTATGGGCGATACGGGAGGGGCGGCAGTGCGCTCGCGCGGTGGACGAGTTTTTGTCGGGCAGCTCTACCCTGCCGCGCTGAGCCACGCGAGCCGCGGCGGCTCACTTCCCTGCGCGTGGCTTTTTTTCTCCGATTCGGCAGCGAACCGTTGATGGGAGCTGCTCACGCATGCTCAAGAACGACACCTTGATCCGCGCATTACTGCGCAAGCCCACGCCATACACCCCCATATGGATCATGCGGCAGGCGGGCCGCTATCTGCCCGAATACAACAAAACACGGGCAAGGGCGGGCAGCTTTCTCCAACTCTGCAGGACCCCCGATCTCTGCACTGAAGTGACGCTGCAGCCGCTGGCGCGATTCGCGCTCGACGCTGCAATTGTCTTCTCCGACATCCTCACGATACCCGACGCAATGGGTCTGGGCCTCCATTTTGTCGAGGGAGAGGGTCCGAAATTCGAGCGCCCGGTTCAAGACGAGACCCACATTCGCAAGCTGCACGTTCCGGATCCCGGCGGCGAACTGCGTTACGTCATGGACGCCGTCACCCAAGTGCGTCGCGCGCTAGCGGGTGCAGTGCCGCTGATCGGATTCTCCGGCAGCCCCTTCACGCTCGCCTGCTACATGGTGGAAGGCGGCGCGAGTGCGGATTTGCGCACCATCAAGACGATGCTGTATAACCGCCCGGAGCTGCTGCATCATCTTCTCGATGTCAACAGCCGCGCCGTGATCGCCTATCTCAATGCCCAGATCGAAGCGGGCGCGCAAGTCGCGATGATCTTCGATACCTGGGGCGGCATGCTGAGTGCCGAAGCCTACGGCGAGTTCTCGCTCCGCTATCTGGCACGCGTCTTGGGAGGCCTCATCCGCGAACGAGACGGCACGACAGTGCCGAACATCGTGTTCACAAAGGGCGGTGCACTATGGCTGGAGGACATCGCGGCGACCGGTTGTGACGCCGTAGGCGTCGACTGGACCATCGACATGAGCGCGGCGCGCCGACGGGTAGGCCAACGCGTAGCGCTGCAGGGTAATTTGGATCCTGCAGTCCTGTTCGCCGCACCGGCGATCATTCGCGAGCACACAAAGCGAGTGCTCACATCATATGGTGCAGGCGCTGGTCACGTCTTCAATCTCGGCCACGGCGTATCGCAATTTACGAACCCGGACCATGTGGCTGAGCTGGTGTCTGCCGTGCACGAGTTTAGTCCCGCCTTCCACTGAGCACGCCGCCTCGCCGACGGCAGGGACGGCAGGGGCGCCGCCCGCTTGCTGCGCGCGGCAACTTATGCACAAGTCCGAGGCGCCGGCGAAGGTCGGAGTCCGTGGCGCCGGCCGCTCGGGATTTTGGGCTCAACCTGCTGATATGCCGGACAGTTTTTGGCATGCCGCGAATGGAGCTTTGCGCAAGGCGGCATGGCATGAAGCAGGCGGCGCCGTAGCACTGAAATCCATCAACACAATTATCCACAGCGGGATGTGCATAAGCGGGAAATGGCGTGCCGGGTAAACCCTTTAGATTCGTGTTCTCAAAAGCGGCATGAGGAAACTGCCCTAACCGTGCCGGCTATCGCTCTGACAGCGGCATGAAAATCGCCCGGATTGCCATCGATGTCCCGCTGCATCAGCTGTTCGACTACTGCGGTGACGGTGTCGATAGCGGAGACATCGGCTGTTTGGCCCTGGTCCCCTTTGGTGGTCACAACACGTTGGGCGTGATTGTCGAGCTTGCGGGGACGAGCGATGTGCCCGCCGCGCGGCTCAAGAAAATCATCCGCGTGCTGCGCGACGCCCCCGCACTCCGTGGCGACGATCTCGATCTGATGAGATTCGCCGCGGCTTACTATCACTACGCTCTGGGGGCAACCATAGTCGGCACGCTTCCCGCTCGCCTGCGCCGCCGCGAGACGCGGAACGTGGAGCCGCTCGCGTTTGCGCTTACCGCAGAAGGCGCCGCAGTAGCTATGGAAGATCTTCCGCAGCGTGCCGCCGTGCAACGGCGACTGCTCGCGTACATGAGGGAACGGCAGCAGGTCGACGAGATGGCCATTCGGCGCCTCGCGCCGTCTGCCCGAGCCGCGCTCAAGACGTTTGCGGCAAAGGGATGGGTGACCCGGGTGCAGTCGATCCCTCCTGCGCGCTCCACCAGCGACCGCAGCGTGCCGCCGCCCTACGAACTTACAAACGAGCAGGCAGCAGCAGCAGCAGCGATCCGCTCCGAGCTCGATCGGTTCGCGCCATTTGTCCTGTTCGGCGTAACGGGGAGCGGCAAGACCGAAGTGTATCTGTACGCGATGGAAGCGGTGTTGCGTTCCGGGCGCCAGATTCTCTATCTCGTACCCGAGATCGGCCTCACGCCACAGCTCGAGACTGCAATCCGGCAGCGCTTTCCAGCCACTTCGTTCGTGGCCCTGCACAGCGGGCTGAACGAGACGGAGCGCTTTACCCACTGGCGTGCCGCGCATGCCGGCGAAGCACGCATCGTTCTGGGCACCCGCCTTGCGGTGTTCGCTCCCATGCCTCAACTCGGACTGATCATCGTCGACGAGGAGCATGACGCATCGTTCAAGCAGTTCGACGCCTTGCGTTACTCGGCGCGTGACCTCGCCGTCGTGCGCGCGCGCCAGCGTGGGATCCCGATTGTCCTTGGATCCGCCACGCCGGCCCTGGAAACCTATCACAACGCAGTATCCGGCCGTTATCGGCTGTTGATGCTGCGTCAGCGGATCAACGCCACGCCGCCGCATATCGAGTGCGTCAATACGCGCGGGGAGCGGCTGTCAGAGGCAGGGCTGTCGGCACGGCTTCTTGCAAAGGTCGAAGCGTGCCTCGAACGCAAGGAGCAAATCCTTGTCTTCCTCAATCGTCGCGGATTTGCTCCGGTGGTGATGTGTCAGGCGTGCAGCTGGCTTTCTCGCTGCCACCGCTGTTCCGCGAACCTCGTGCTGCATCGAGCGGAGCACCAGCTACGTTGCCATCATTGCGGTCACACGGCTCGAATCCCTGCCGCCTGTCCGAATTGCGGATCTCAGGAATTGCACCCCGTGGGACACGGAACGCAGCGCATTGAAGCGGCGCTGCGCGGGCATTTCCCCCGCGCCCGCATCTTGCGCATCGACCGCGACAGCACGCGCCGCAAGACCGCGTGGCCCGCCATGCGCCAAGAGATCGTGACCCGCGAAGTCGATATCCTCATCGGGACGCAGATACTCGCCAAAGGCCATGACTTCCCTCATCTCAGCCTGGTCGGAGTGCTGAATGCCGACAGCCTGCTGTACAGCGCGGATATCCGTGCCTCCGAGCGGCTCTACGGCCTGCTCACGCAGGTCGCCGGGCGCGCCGGGCGGGGCGAAACCCCGGGGGAGGTCATGATCCAAACCGACTTTCCGAATCACCCGCTGTACCGTGCGCTGCAAGAGCAGGATTACGAAAGCTTCGCCCGCGCACTGCTCGAGGAACGCCAGGCGGCGGGCTTTCCGCCATACGTTTACCAGGCGCTGCTGCGCTCGGAAGCGTCAAGGATCGACGCGGCGCTCGATTATCTCGCCCGCGCGGCGCGCATCGGCCGCCACTTGTCGACGCACGTGACGATCTACGATCCGGTACCCGCCGCCATGCCACGCGTAGCGGGGCGTGAGCGCGCGCAGCTCCTCGTTCAGTCGGAATCGCGTGCGCAGCTCCAGCAGTTTCTTGACGCCTGGCATGCCAGGTTGTCGGCGGAACGCTGGGGCCGCGCCCGCTGGTCGCTCGACGTGGACCCGCTGGAACTCTGAAGCGGCGCACTGAGCGTCCGCTATAATATCGGGCTTTTTCAATCGCCATGAGCGCTCTCCCCGTACCGGACCTGCGCGCGCATCTCTCTGCACTGTTTGCCGAGGCGCTGCAACAAGTGGCCCCGAACGCGGGGGAGGTCCATATCGCCCTCGAAAAGCCGAAGCAGGCGCAGCATGGCGACTACGCCTCCAGTATCGCGCTGCAGCTTGCCAAGCGATTGCGCCAGAAGCCGCGGGAGGTCGCCGAGCGTCTCGTCCAGACGCTTCCCGCGTCGCCTTATCTTGACAGGGCGGAAGTTGCCGGCCCCGGCTTCATTAATCTCTTCCTCAAGCGCGAGTTCAAGCAGCAGACGGTGCAGCGCATTCTCCTTGCCGGCGCGGACTACGGAAAATGCGGGCTCGGGCAGGGCAAGAGGATCCAGGTCGAGTTCGTATCTGCCAACCCCACCGGGCCGTTGCACGTGGGCCACGGTCGGGGCGCGGCATTCGGGGCGAGCCTCGCCAACATCCTCGCCGCCGCGGGCTTCAACGTTTCCCGGGAGTACTACATCAACGACGCCGGGCGGCAAATGGACATCCTTGCCGTATCGACCTGGCTGCGCTATCTGCAAATTGCCGGTGTGGAAATCGACTTTCCGCCGAACGCCTACCAGGGCGCGTATGTCCGCGACATGGCGCACGCGGTATACGAAACCCATGGCAGGCGCTATGTGCGGGAGCCGCGGGAAATCGCTTCCGGCGTACCGGACGCCTCGGATGCCGAAGGTCAGCTCGATCGCTTGATCGCCAATGCCAAGGCGTTGCTCGGCCCTGATTACGATTATCTGCTGCGTTACGCGCTCAATGAACAGCTCGCGGACTGCCGCCACGATCTCGCCGAATTCGGCGTTCACTTCGATCACTGGTTTTCGGAACGCTCGCTGCACGAAGCCGGCATGGTGGAGCGCGCCGTGCGCTCGCTCGAGGCGCGGGGACACGTTTACGTGCAGGATGGCGCAAGGTGGTTCCGTTCGAGCTCCTTCGGCGACGAGAAGGATCGGGTCCTTCAGCGCGAAAACGGCCAATATACGTATTTTGCTTCGGACATCGCATATCACCTGAACAAGTTCGAGCGCGGGTTCGATGTCATCATCGATGTGTGGGGCGCCGACCACCATGGATACGTGCCGCGGGTCAAGGGCGCGATCGAAGCGCTCGGGTTGAACCCGGCGCGGCTCACCGTCGCCCTGGTGCAGTTCGCGGTCCTGTATCGCGGCGGCGAAAAGGTCCCGATGTCCACGCGGGCCGGTGAATTCGTCACTTTGCGCGAGCTGCGGCGCGAGGTCGGCAACGATGCTGCCCGGTTTTTCTATGTGCTGCGCAAGAGCGATCAGCACCTCGACTTCGACCTCGATCTCGCGAAGTCTCAAAGCCAGGACAACCCGGTTTATTACGTGCAGTATGCGCACGCGCGGGTCTGCAGCGTGCACGAGCAGTGGGGCGGCAAAGCCGAAGAACTGTCCGGCGTAGAGCTCACGCTACTCACCTCCGAACAGGAGCTTTCCCTGCTCCAGAAGCTGATCGAGTATCCGGACACCGTGGAGGACGCCGCGCGCGAGCTCGCGCCCCATCTCATTGCGTTTTACCTGAGGGATCTCGCCTCCACATTTCACAGCTACTACAATGCGACCCGCGTGCTGGTGGACGATCCCGCGCTCAAGTTGGCGCGTCTGGCGCTCGCTACCGCCGTGCGCCAGGTGCTGCGCAACGGGCTTCAGCTGCTCGGTGTTGGAGCACCGGAAAGAATGTAAGATACTCGAATGACGAAAGACTACAAGCGCACGGACCGCGGACGCGGAAGCCGCGGCAGCGGCCACAGTCTTCTGGTGGGCATCCTCATCGGGCTCGTGCTGGGCCTCGGCATTGCACTCGCTGTTGCCTGGTACATCAACAAGGCGCCGAGCCCCTTCTTAAGCCGGACGCCGCCGCAGCCTTCCGCGGAAAAACCGGCGCCGGCCGCCACGCGAAGCGAGGACAAGAGCGCTCGACCCTCCGATGCAAAGCCGCGCTTCGATTTCTACAAGATACTGCCGGGCGTCGACGAACCGGCCACCGAACAGCAATTGAAGGATGCGCAGAAGAAAGCGCCTGCCGCCAAGGAAGCGTTCTTCCTCCAGGCCGGCGCGTTTCAGAACGCTTCGGATGCCGACAACATGAAGGCACGCCTTGCGCTCCTCGGCGTGGAAGCGACCATCCAGACAGCTTCCGTCCCGGACAAAGGCGTTTGGCACCGCGTGCGCATCGGACCCTATACCAGCGTGGAGCAGCTCAACCAAGCGCGCGAAACGCTGAAGCACAACGGAGTGGAAACCACGCTCATCAAGGTGCGGCACGGCGGGTAGGGTAGAAACAAGACATTCAACGGTATGGAAGGCATGAGAATGTTGAAACGCTTCATTTCAATTGGCCTCGCTATGGGGTTCGTGCTTTGGAGTGCAGGAGCGACGGCGGAGATCGTGGCCGGGCGGGATTATCGCGTGCTCAACTCACAGCAACCCGTCACGACGGGTCCGCGTATCGAGGTGATCGAGTTTTTCTGGTACGGCTGCCCTCATTGCAACAGCCTGCAGCCTTCGCTCGGCGCGTGGCTGAAACGCAAGCCCGCCGACGTGGAATTCAAGCGCATGCCGGCCGTTTTCCAGGACTCGTGGGTGCCGCTCACCAAGGCCTACTATACGATCGAAGCGATGGGGCTCGTCGACCGCCTGCACCACGACGTCTTCGCAGCCGTCCACGACAAGAAGATCCGCCTGCAGGATCCGAAGGTGCTGTTTGACTGGGTGGCAAAGCAGGGCGTGGATCGCGAGAAGTTCGCGCAGACCTACAATTCCTTCGCGGTGCAAACGCGGTCCCAGCGCGCCAAGGAGATCACGGCAAACTACGACATTCCCGGCACCCCGGCGATCGTCGTGGACGGAAAGTATCTGACCGCGCCCTCGCTCATACTGAACCCCGACAACAGCATCAACTACGAGCGCTATTTCAAGGTGCTGGAAGAAGTGATCGCGCTTGCCCGCAAGACGCGGGGAAGCAAGTAGGGATGCGCAGGGCTCGGATGCGCTGGGCCCTGTGCGCGATCCTCGTCAGTGCGCTTGCCTGCCAGGCGCTGGTGACAGGCGCGCAGGAACCGTCCCGCGCGCGCGTCAACGTCGATTTTCGTCTGATCGAGCCGCAGCCGGTAGGCACCGGATCACCCATCGAAGTGATCGACTTCTTCTGGTACGGATGCCCGCACTGCTACAACTTCCAGCCGGCGCTCGAGAGCTGGATCCGGCGCATGCCGCCGGACGTGGCACTGCGCCGCATCCCGGCCGTCCTGCGCGACAATTGGGGCCCGCACGCGCGCATTTACTACACGCTGGAAAGCTTGGGCGAGGTAGAACGACTGCATCAAGCGGTCTACCACAGCTATCACGTGCAGGAGCTGCACATGAGCAAGCCCGAGGTCATGCTGCAGTGGGCGGTCCGGCACGGCATAGACGGCAAGCGATGGACGGAGGCCTACAATTCTTCTGCGGTTGCGGAGAAGGTCGAGCGCGCCAAGCAGCTCACGCAGGAATACAACGTGCAGGGGACGCCATCGCTCGTGGTCGATGGCCGTTACCTGACTTCTCCTGCAATGGCGCGCTCCGAGCAGCGGATGATTCCCGTGCTCGAGGATCTCATCATGATGGCGCGCGAGCGGCGAGCAGGCAGGTAAGTCCGGGCGCGCCTCACCCTATTCGACGGTCACCGACTTCGCCAGATTTCTCGGCTTGTCCACGTCCGTGCCGCGGCAGAGCGCACAGTGGTAGGCGAGGAGCTGCAGCGGCACGACGTGCAGGATGGGGGAGAGCGGTCCCGCGTGATCGGTCAGCCGGATCACATGCAGTCCGTCGGCCGCCTGGATGCGCGAGCCCTGGTCGGCGAGGACGTACAGCTCGCCCCCGCGCGCCCGCACTTCCTGCAGGTTCGACTTGAGCTTTTCCAGCAGCGCGTCCTGCGGCGCGATCGCGACGACCGGCATGTGCTTGTCCACCAGAGCGAGCGGCCCGTGCTTCAACTCACCTGCCGGATAGGCTTCGGCGTGGATGTAGGAAATCTCCTTGAGCTTGAGAGCGCCCTCCATCGCGATCGGGTAATGGATGCCCCGGCCGAGGAAGAGGGCGTGCGGCTGCGCGGCGAATTCCTGAGCCCACTGCGTGACTGCGTCTTCGACCTGCAGCACGTGTGAAAGCGCGGCGGGCAGGTGCCGCAAGGCAAGGATCATCGCCCGTTCGCGCTCTGCTGACAGGCGCCCGCGCAGCCGCGCAAGCACCATGGCGAGCAGCAAGAGGGCAGCCAATTGCGTCGTGAACGCTTTGGTGGAGGCGACCCCGATCTCGGGGCCCGCCCGCGTAAGAAAACGAAGTGGCGAAGCGCGAACGAGGGCCGATTCGGGCACGTTGCACACGGTCAGGCAATGCCGATGTCCGAGCGCGCGGGCGTGGTGGAGCGCGGCGATCGTGTCGGCGGTCTCGCCGGACTGCGAAATGGTGACAACCAGCGCGTGAGGATCGGGCACCGACTCCCGATAACGATACTCGCTCGCGATCTCTACCGAGCAGGGAACCGCCGCCATCGCCTCCAGCCAGTAACGGGCCACCATGCCGGCGTGATAGCTCGTGCCGCAGGCGAGAATAAGAACGCTCTTCGTCTCGCAGAAGACGCGCTGCGCATCCACGCCGAATATCTGCGGCAGTACTGACGAGGCGCTCGTGACCATTTCGAGCGTGGCCGCCACCGCGCCGGGCTGCTCGAAGATCTCTTTCTGCATGTAATGCCTGTACGGGCCGAGTTCGATCGCCGCGGCGGAAAGCTCGCTCACATGCACCTGGCGTTCCACCTCGGCGCCTGCCGCATCGACGATCCGGTAACTGTCTTGGCGCAGCTCCGCGACGTCGCCGTCCTCGAGGAAAACTACGCGTTGCGTAACCGGGAGCAGGGCGGACACGTCGGATGCGGCGAAATGCTCGTGCTGCCCCAAACCGAGGAGCAGCGGCGCGCCGTGGCGCGCGACCACCATGCGCTCCGAGCTGCCATCGGCGACGACGGCGATGGCATAGGCGCCGCGCAGTTCCCCAGCCGCAGCGCGGGTGGCCGCGAAAACGTCGTTGCCTTCGTCCAGGTTCGCGTGGATCAGATGGGCGATGACTTCGGTGTCGGTGTCCGAATCGAACCGGTAGCCGCGCGCCTGCAAGCGCTCGCGTATTGCCTCGTGATTCTCGATGATCCCATTGTGGACCACGGCGATGCCGCCTGAGATGTGAGGATGCGCATTGCGCTCCGATGGCGCGCCGTGTGTAGCCCAGCGGGTGTGTGCAATGCCGAGGGACGCCGAGAGTCGTTGCTGCGCAGCGAGCGTGCAGAGCTCCGCAACGCGGCCCGCGCTGCGAAGACGTCGCAATGCCGGCCCGCTGCCCGGGTCGTCGCTCAGCACGGCGATGCCCGCTGAATCGTAGCCGCGGTATTCCAGCCGCGTCAGGCCCTCCAGAAGCACCGGGACGATATCGCGCCGCGCAACGGCCCCGACTATGCCGCACATAAGGGAAGGCGAGACCCGGGCCGCTCGAGCTCCGGTGGGACCTGTACCGCGATGCTTTTATCGCGCGCGCTTCTCATTCTTTTTGACTCCCTCGCTTTCTGGGGCGTTTCCACTTCGGGCGGTGATCCTGGGTCTTGGGATTGATGACGAGGCCGCCGGGCGGGGTGTCGCGCCATACCGTAGTGCCGGCGCCGACGGTCGCGCCTTTTGCGACGATGACCGGCGCGACGAGCTGCACGTCCGAGCCGATGTGCACGTCGTCTTCGATGATCGTGCGATGCTTGTTGGCCCCGTCGTAGTTGCAGGTAATGGTGCCGGCGCCAATGTTTACATTGCGGCCCACGGTCGAATCGCCGACATAGGCGAGATGGTTCGCCTTCGAGCCGGTGCCGATTTCGCTCGCCTTCACTTCGACGAAGTTGCCGATGTGCACTTCATCCCCCAGCCTTGTGCCGGGTCGGATACGGGCGTAGGGCCCGATCCGGCAGTGTGCGCCTATCGTGGCCTCGTCGATGTGCGTAAACGGTTCGACGCGCGTTCCCTCGCCGATTTCGACGTTGCGCAACACGCAGTTCGCGCCTATCTCGACCCCGGCGGCGAGCGTCACCGTGCCCTCGAACACGCAATTGACATCGATGCACACGTCATGGGCGCAGACGATCTTTCCGCGCAGATCGAACCGCTCGGGATCAAGCAACGTGACGCCCTGGTCGAGCAGGCGGTCCGCGCGCTGCCGCTGATACGCGCGCTCGGCACGGGCAAGGTCTGCACGGCTATTCACCCCGAGCGTCTCCCATGCGGCAGAGGCCTTCACCGCACTCACGGAAATGCCATCCGCGAGCGCGAGCGCCACCACATCGGTGAGATAGTATTCCCGCTGCGCGTTGTCGTTCTTGAGGCTCGAGAGCCAACCACCAAGACGCGCGCTAGGCAGGACCATGATGCCGGTATTGACTTCCCGGATCTTGCGCTCGTCCGAGGAGGCGTCCTTGTCTTCGACGATGCGCCGCACGCGCCCTTCGGCATCGCGAACGATGCGGCCGTAACCGGCGGGATTGTCGAGCTCCGCGCTCAATACGACCACGCTTGGCGTGTTGGCCGCAAGGAGCGCGGTCAGCGTCTCGGCACGGATCAGGGGAGCATCTCCGTATAGCACCAGCGTTCTTTCGGCTGCGGCCATATGGGGCAGGGCCTGCTGAAGCGCGTGCCCGGTTCCGAGCTGGGGCGCCTGCTTCACAAAGTCCACTCCGGCATGAGCGAGTGCGCGCGGCACCTCCTCCCCGCCATACCCATAGACGATGCAGATGCGCGCCGGTCCCAGAGCCTGGGCGGTATCGATGACATGCGCAAGGAGCGGCCGCCCGGCGAGACGGTGCAGGACCTTAGGCCGCGCCGAGTACATGCGCTTGCCCTGTCCCGCTGCAAGGATGACAACGTTGAGTGCCACCGTGGAATTATCGCACAGGCGCGCTGATAAGCTCCGCGATGAGATGCGCGAGCGTCTGCCGGTGTTCGGGTGGAATATGGAGTCCGGCCTTCGTGCGGCGCCACAGCACGTCTTCCGCAGTGCGTGCCCATTCGCGGCGGACGAAGTGCTCGACCTCGCGCGCATAAAGTTCGGCACCGAAATGCTCGCCGAGTTGAGCCACCGTGCGCACACTCTCCAGCACTTGGCTCGTCAGCGTGCCATGCCGGCGCGCTAACGAAACCAGGATCGGCCGCGGGAGCTCCGGGTATCGCAGCGACAGGCGGTCCACATATCCAGCGAGTCCCTCCGCGAGATCACCGCCGGGAAGAGCGACGCGCGCCGTCCACGTGGGGGCAAGGTCGCGAAACCAAGGTGCCAGTTTTTCGAGGGCTTGCTCGGCAAGACGCCGGTAGGTGGTGATTTTGCCACCGAACACCGTGAGGACCGGCGCTTCGGTGGAATCGCCATCGATGCGCAACTCGTAGTCCCGGGAGATTGCGCTGGGATTCGTCGAACCATCATCGAACAAGGGCCGGATGCCGCAATAACTCCAGACGACGTCGTCCAGCGAGAGCTCACGATCGAAGTAGCGATTGGCGGCACGCACGAGATAGTCCATCTCATGCTCGCTCACGGCGCAGGACTCGGGCGACCCGCTCACTTCGACTTCCGTTGTGCCGATCAGGGTGTAGTGGTCTTCATACCCGTAAACAAAAATCACACGCCGGTCGTCGTTTTGCAGGATGTACGCGTGATCGCCCTCGTAGAGTTTGGGCACCACGATATGGCTGCCCTGGACGAGCTTGAGGTTGAATGGCGTTTGCATCCGCAACGCATCCACGAGGAAGCGCTTCGCCCACGGCCCCGTGGCATTGACCAGCGCCCGCGCGGCCACCTCGGACTGCGCGCCATCGGCGAAGCGCAGGGTTGCGCGCCAGCGCTTGCCATCGCGCCGGGCGGTGCTGCACGTCGTTCGGGTGAGCACTTTCGCACCCAGGTCGGATGCCGCACGTGCGGTCAGCACCACCAGGCGCGCATCGTCGACCCGGCAGTCGGAGTACAGGAAAGCGCGCGACACTCCGTTCTTCAGCCCGGCCCCGAACACACTATGCCGAAGGTCGATCGCCTGGGAAGCGGGCAGCGTCTGACGGCGCGCAAGATAATCGTAGAGGAGGAGCCCGGCCCGTATCATCCACGCCGGCCGCAGCTCGGGGACGTGCGGCATGACGAAGCGCATGGGGTGGACGATGTGCGGCGCTGCCGCGAGCAGCACCTCGCGCTCCGCGAGCGCTTCGGCAACGAGGCGGAACTCGAAATGTTCGAGGTAGCGCAGCCCGCCGTGAATGAGCTTGCTGCTGGCGGAGCTCGTTGCACAGCCGAGATCCCCGCGCTCGACCAGCAGCACCGAGAGGCCGCGGCCGGCTGCGTCGCGCGCGATGCCGACGCCGTTGATTCCGCCCCCGACTACGAGCACGTCTACGGAATCCGGCAAACCGGCTGGCATGCGCTAAAGCACAGCGTATGACGATGCTATACGCCGGATTGCGGAGGATGGAACATGCGCGCGTCCCTTACGAGGTAACGCTACGGCGCCCGCAGCGAGCGGGCCTTTCAGCGCTTTTTGCGCAGCTTCTGAATCGCCTGCAGTTGGGCGATCGCAGCGGCGAGTTCGGCCTGAGCCTTGGCGATCTCGAGCTTCGAAATGCGGTTCTGCATTGCCTCTTCGGCCTGCTTCTTCGCCTCGAGCGCCTTCGCTTCATCGAGATCGTGGCCGCGAATGGCCGTGTCTGCGAGCACCGTGACCACCTTGGGCTGTACTTCAAGTATTCCGCCGGCGACGAAAATCAATGCCTCCTCGCCGCCGCCCGCCGGCTTGATGCGCACCTCGCCCGGCCGGATGCGGGTGATGAGCGGCGTGTGGCGCGGATAAATGCCGAGTTCCCCCGCTTCACCCGGGAGCACGACGAATTCCGCCTCGCCGGAATAGATGGATTCCTCGGCGCTGACGACATCGATGTGTAAGGTGTTCGCCATGGCCATCAGCAGGACATCGTCACTGGAGCGTCTTCGCCTTTTCGAAGGCCTCTTCGATCAGACCCACCATGTAGAAGGCCTGTTCCGGCAGTTGATCGCACTCGCCGCTGACGATCATCTTGAAGCCGCGGATCGTCTCCTTGAGCGGCACGTACTTGCCTTTCTGCCCAGTGAAGACTTCCGCTACGTTGAAGGGCTGCGACAGGAAGCGCTGGATCTTGCGGGCACGCGACACCACCAGCTTGTCCTCCG
>CAMPGR010000029.1 GCA_946885605.1 uncultured Pseudomonadota bacterium | reverse complement strand
TCAGGGGAAGGTGGGGATGGGGGTGGGGTGCGGCCTCCACCCGAAATTTTCAAGGAGCAACGACGAGTGGCAACCATAAAAGAACTCATGAATCTCGAAGGGCGCGTGAGCGTCGTCACCGGAGGCGCGACCGGTCTCGGGCTGCAGATAGCGATCGGGCTCGCCGAGGCCGGCTCGAACGTCGTCATCTGCTCGCGCAAGCTCGAAAACTGCGAGACGGCCGCGCAGCAGATCGAGAAGATTGGCGTCAAGGCGCTCGCCGTAGGTTGCGACGTGACGAAGCCGGATCAGGTCGAAGCGATGAAGGATGCGATGCTGCAGGAATTCGGGCGCGTCGATGTGCTTGTGAACAACGCTGGCCGCGCCTGGGTTGCCCCGCCCGAGGAGATGCCGCTCGAGCGCTGGAACCAGGTTTTCGACCTGAACATCACCGCGCCGTTTCTCTGCGCACAGACGCTCGGCCGCGAGATGATCAGGCAGAAGCGCGGCAAGATCATCAATATCGCCTCGATCGCGGGCCTGGTCGGCCGCAATCCGAAGGCCTACAACTCAATCGCGTACGGCGCGAGCAAGGGAGCGCTCGTCAACTTCACGCGCGATCTCGCCGTGAAATGGGCGCAACACAACGTCCAGGTGAACGCGATCTGCCCGGGCTTTTTTGTAACGCCGATCAATCAGAAGCTCTACGAGAAGAACAAGGAAAACATCGACCGCGAGATACCGCTCGGCCGCACCGGGGGACCAGACGATCTCAAGGGCATGGCGGTGCTCCTCGCCTCCGACGCCTCCAACTTCATCACCGGCGCCATCATTCCCGTGGACGGGGGCTCGATCGCCTGGTGAGCCGCAAGACTCAGGTCGGCTGTATTCCGGCGGCGCGGATCACCTTGCGCCACTTCTCGATTTCATTCTGGATGAAGCGGCCGAAGTCCTGAGGCGAGCTGACCACCGGGTCTGCCCCTTCCTTCGCCAGCCGCTCCTGGGTCTCCGGCTGCCTGATCGCGCTCACCATCTCGGCATTGAGCCGGCTAACGATATCGGGCGGCGTTGCCACCGGCGCAACGATGCCGTACCACGTGGCCGATTCGTACCCACGCACCCCGGCTTCCTGCATCGTCGGAATTTCCGGCGCGGCGGCCGAGCGCTTTGCCCCGGTGACCGCCAGCGGCCGAAGCTTGTTGGTCCTCACCTGCGCCATCGAGCTCAGGATGCTCGCGAAGGTCATGGTCACCTGACCGCTCACCACATCCAGCAAGGCGGGCGCGACGCCCTTGTACGGCACATGCAGCATGTCGATATGCGCCAGTATCTTGAAGAGCTCGCCGGAAAGGTGGCCGCCCGTGCCGTTGCCCGCCGAAGCGAACGAAAGGCTGCCCGGCTGCGCCTTGCCCAGACCCACGAGTTCCTTCACCGTTTTTGCCGGAACCGAGGGGTGAAGCAGCAGCATCAGGTTTTGGGTCGCGACCAGCGTGACGGGCGCAAAGTCCTTCACGGGGTCGTACGGGAGCTTCTTGTGCAAGCTCACGTTCGTTCCGAGCGAAGCAACCGTCCCGATGAGTAGCGTATAGCCATCGGGTGGCGCTTTCGCCACCAGCTCCGCGGCAATCGTGCCGCCTGCACCGGACCGGTTGTCTACGATGACTTGCTGTCCCCAGCGCTCCGTGAGCTTGGGGCCGATGGTGCGCGCGAGCGTGTCGACGCTCCCGCCGGGCGTGCTCGGGACGATGAGGCGGATAGGCCGCGTGGGATAGGTCTGGGCGATCGCGCCGCCCGATAAGGCGAGCATCAGCAGCGCACAGAAATAGCGGTTTGTCCTGATCTTCATGGCTGGAATCCCACCGAACCTTCGTACTTCGCCAGCACTTCAGCCGCGGGCAGAAATTCCTCTTCCAGCCGGCGGATTTCCGGAAAGCCGATGAACGCGTGCATGTTGCCGGCGGGATGATCCTTGACGCGCGCCTCGAACCGTTTCACCGCTTCGACATCGTCGCGCGCGAACTCCTGGAAATAGTCCCACATCGCGACGGTCGCGGAGCGCAGCGAGCCGGTCGCATTCGAAACGATCGCGATGCCGAGCTCGTTGAGGCGCGCAAGACCGAGCCGCGGCGAGACGCCGGTACGGTTGAAATGAAGCGAGCCACGTATTTCCCGGGCGCAGCGCTCGAGCTCGGCCTCTGAAGTGAGCGCCTCGGGGAAGATCATGTCCGCCCCGGCATCCAGGTAGGCGTTGCCGCGGCGGATCAGCTCGTCCACGCTGCCGCCCGCGACGCCGCGCGCATCGCAGCGTGCGATCAGCACGAAATCGGGATCGAGCTCGCGGCGCACGCGGTCGGCGGCGCGGATCTTGCCCACCATCTCCTCGAGCGGCACCACCTGCTTGCCGCCGACATGTCCGCAGCGCTTCGGCGCAACCTGATCCTCGATGTGAATCGAAGCGGCGCCAGCACCTATGAAGTCCTCCACCGCGCGCATCACATTGATCGCGTTGCCGAAGCCCGTATCCGCGTCCGCGATCACGGGGATCGAGACCGCGGCCGCGATGTAGCGCGTCATCATGACGATCTCGCTCAACGTGACGAAACCGGCATCAGGCCTGCCGAGCAGCGAGGCCGAGACGCCGTAGCCCGTCACCCCACAACACGGGAATCCGGCTTTCTCGATGATCATTGCCGAGAGCGCATTGTATGCACCGGGCTTGACGAGCGTGTGGCCTTCCTTCAAGAGGCGGCGCAGTCGCGTGGAGGTTCTTTCCTTCATGCGTTGTTTCCTTCCAAACGGTTCTTCTGTAGTGACGCAGGGGCGCAGGTGATGGAATTTTATGCCAACGCCTGTAGAATCCAAACGAATCTCTGGCGACTTACCTCGCAAGTGCCCAACTACTGCTCAGTACCACTCGAGTATGCTGGACTGATACCGTGTGACAGCCGCATGCCGATGATGCGCGTTGCAGCCGCGTGCATCTTGACCGTTGTGGCACTTGCCTTTGCGGTCCCGCACGCGGTGGCGCAGGCGTATCCCGCAAAGCCCGTGCGCATCGTCGTGCCGTTCGCTGCGGGTGGCGGCACGGATCTCGTCGCGCGCACGGTCGGCGCAAAGCTCGGGCAGAATCTCGGTCAGACTTTCGTCGTGGACAATCGGGCCGGCGCATCGGGTGCCATCGGAACGGAGCTCGCCGCGAAAAGCGCTCCGGATGGCTATACGCTGCTGATGGGCAGCAGCGGCCCCATCTCCATCAACCCCGCGCTCAACCCGAAGCTGCCGTACGATCCGCTGCGCGACCTCACGCCGGTGGCCCTCATCACGACCCTGCCCTATCTCACGGTCGTGCATCCCTCGTTGCCGGTGCGCTCCATCAAGGAACTGATTGCGCTGGCGAAGGCGCGTCCCGGCGAGCTCAATTACGCGTCTCCCGGCAGCGGCTCGTCCACGCATCTTGCAACGGAGCTTTTCAAGTCGATGGCGCGCGTGCGCATCGTGCACGTGCCGTACAAAGGCGTGGCGCCCGCGGCGACCGATCTTGTGAGCGGGCAGGTGCAGATGCTGACGGGCGATCTCAATACGCTGATGCCGCACGTCAGTTCAGGGAAGATGCGCGCGATCGCAGTCACCGGCGCCCGGCGTTCGGCGCTGCTGCCTGACATGCCGACGATCGCGGAAGCTGGTGTGCCGGGGTACGAGGCGAGCGGCTGGTTCGGCTTTCTTGCGCCGGCGGCAACGCCGCCCGATATCGTGCGCCGACTGAACGGCGCAATCGTCAACGCGCTGCAGTCGGACGATCTGCGCAAGCGCCTTGCCGCACTGGGAGGCGAGGTCGCAGGGGGAACACCGGAGCAGTTTGGAGAACATCTGCGGCGCGAACTCGACAAGTGGGGCAGAGTCATTCGCACCCTGGGCCTCAAGCCGAACGCCGGCGCGTAACGCGCGAAGAAACACGCAGAATCAGCGGAGGACCAACGAGATGATCAGCAAGGGCAAGCAGCTCAAGGAACTCATCCACTCGCCGAAGATACTCATCACGCCCGGGGTGTACGACGGCTACAGCGCGCGTCTCGTCGAGAAGATGGGATTCGGCACTGCCACCATATCCGGCGCCGGTGTATCGGAGAGCAAGATCGGCTGGGCCGATCGCGGCATCATGGGTTACGGCGAGAACGTGGAGGCGTGCCGCAGGATCACGGCCTGCAGCGACCTCCTGCTGCAGGGCGACGCCGATACGGGCTATGGCAATGCGATGAACGTCTATTTCACCGTGCGCGGATTCGAGGACGCGGGGCTCGCCGCGATCCTGATCGAGGACCAGGTATGGCCCAAGCGCTGCGGCCACATGGCGGGCAAGGCGGTCATCCCTGCCGAGGAGATGGTGCAGAAGATCAGGGCCGCCGTCTCCGCGCGGCGCGATCCGGATTTCGTGATCAAGGCGCGCACCGACGCCGCGGGTCCGCTCGGTATCGAAGAAGCAATCCGGCGCCTCAATATGTATGCCGAGGCGGGGGCGGACTGCCTCTTCGCCGATGCGCTGCTCTCGGCGAAGGACATCGAGCGCGTCGCGCGCTGCGTGCCGAAGCCCTTGTCCGTCAACATGGGCCTCGGCATACGCTCGCGTCCCACCACGCCGCTCCTGTCTCCTCGACAGCTCGAAGAGATGGGTGTCGCGCAGATCACGTATCCGCGGCTCCTCTCCACTGCGGCGCTGAAAGGCATGATGAATGCCATGCAGGTGTTCACGGACGAGGTGGTGGAAAAGAACAACGTCGTGGATCGGCCGGATCTCGTCGTCTCTTTCGGCGAGATCAACGAGCTCATGGGCCTGGACGAGCTCGACGCGCTCGAGAAGCAGTTCACCTCATGAATCGAGCCGCCGACCCGGGTAACCGTACTGATCGTCTCAAGGTGCCACGATGGGCATGACGATTGCCGAAAAGATTCTTGCGAAGAAAAGCGGCCAGGCGCAAGTCAAGCCGGGCGATCTCGTCACGGTGGAAGTCGATACCGTGATTCTCTTCGACAACAATTTCATGCCGAGCCAATGGCGCGACGTGCTGAAGCTCAAGGATCCCGCGCGCGTTATCGTCGTGCTCGACCATCGCGTGCCGGCGGCGACGCAGGCGAGCGCAGCGGCGCATCGCACAGCGCGGGAATTCGTCGCGAAATTCGGCATCCCGCGCTTCCACGACCTGGGCTACAGGCAGGGCATCAGCCATCAGCTCGTTGCTGACCATGGCTATGCGCTGCCCGGCACGGTGCTCCTCTGCAGCGATTCCCACACGTGCAGCGCCGGCGTGTTCAATTGCGTGGCGCGCGGCGTGGGCGCGCCCGACATGATGCTCGCCGCCACCAAGGGCGAGACGTGGTTTCGCGTGGGAGAAACGGTGCGCTACGAACTCGAAGGGCGGCTGCCTACTGCGGTGACCATGAAAGACGCCTTCCTGCAGATCGCCGGCCAGTATGGCGATCACGCGACGATGAACGTCGAATACGGCGGCCCCGGCATTGCGGGTCTCAGCATCAATGCGCGGAAGACTCTCACCACGATGTCGGCCGAGCTTTCGGCAGAATTCGCGACGTTCGAGCCCGATCAAGTGATGCTCGACTGGGTGAGTGCGCGCAATCCGACGCCGCTCGACCCAGTCTATCCCGACCTCGACGCGCGCTATGCCGGCGTGCGCCGTGTGAACCTCTCGGCGCTGGAGCCGCTGGTGGCGTTCCCGGACAGCGTGATCGAAAACTCACAGCCTGTCGCTGCGGCAGCGGGAACGGCCATCGATCAGGCGTTCGTCGGCTCCTGCGCGAACGGCACGATCGACGACCTCGAACTGGTCGCGAGAGTGCTGGAGGACCGGCAGGTTTCGCCGAAGGTACGCTTCATCGTGACCCCGGCGTCGCAGAACGTTTATCGCGAAGCGGCTCGCCGCGGCATTCTCGGCACCCTCGTCGACGCCGGCGCGGTGGTCACGCCTGCAACGTGCGGGGCGTGCGGCGGCGGGCACATGGGCGTGCTGGGTCCGAACGAAACCTGCATCACCGCGACCACGCGCAACTTCAAGGGCCGCATGGGCGATCCAAGTGCGCGGATCTACATGGGGTCGCCCGCGACGGTGGCGGCTTCCGCGATACGCGGTGTGATCACCGACCCGCGCGAGTTTCTGCATTAAGCGGCCAAGGTCGCCAAGAGCGCCAAAAAAGATGAAATTCAAAGCGAGAGTCTGGAAATTCGGCGACAACATCAACACCGATCTCATCCTGCCCATACAGGCGTTCTACCTGACGCCCCAGGAGCAGGCCCGTTACGTGTTTCGTGCGAACCGCCCCGGGTGGGTCGATCTCGTCCAGCCCGGGGACATCATCGTCGGCGGAAAGAACTTCGGCATGGGCTCGAGTCGCCCCGCGGCGCGCTCGCTCAAGAACCTGGGCCTCGGGTGTCTCGTCGCGCATTCCATCAACGGGCTTTTCTTCCGTAACTGCGTCAACTTCGCTTTTCCGGCCATCGAGTGCCGCGGCGCGTTCGACGCGTTCTCGGAGGGCGATATCGCGGAGGCGGATTTCGATGCGCCCACCGTACGCAATCTCACCACCGGCAATACGCTCCCAGCTATAGCTCTGCCGCTGAAACTGCTCGATCTCTTGAAGGCGGGCGGTATCTATCCCCTGCTGGAACGGGAAGGCTACATCGCAACGCGCGCCCAGCCCGGCGCCTGAGAGACAAGCGGAACCGCGTTTGGCGCGCGGATGTCCAAGACGAGCGGCGGAGCACTCTCGTGGAGCGCATTCCGGAATCCGATTCCATGCCATGTTCTCACTCGAAGCGGAGGAGCCAATGCCGATTCAACTCACCGCGAACATTCCGCGATCCGTCTCCGTGCACAAGGTGGTCCTCGGCTTCATTGCCGGCTTTCTCGCCGTGCTGCTTTTACACCAGCCTGTTCTCGCCTTCCTCACGTCGGTGGGACTTGCAAAGGCGAACGTCTACTCGATGCAACCCACCGCACCCTTCGGCGTGCCGCAGTTTCTTTCCCTTTCCTTCTGGGGCGGCGTCTGGGGAGTCGTGTTCGCGCTGGTGGAGGGCCATATCCCGCGCGGCGCCGCTTACTGGTTCTATGCTTTTCTCTTTGGCGCGATTTTTCCCACGCTCGTCGCGTGGTTCATCGTCGCACCGTCGAAAGGCCAGCCGGTGGCGGGCGGCTGGGATGCTGCACGAATGCTGACGGGCGTGATCATCAACGGCTCGTGGGGCTTTGGCACGGCACTCTTTCTCGCGCTCGGCGAAAGCGCGATACGCCGTCACGAACGCGCGTGACGGATGCGGCTGTCAGCTGCAGCGGTATGCTCTAGCGAAAGCGCTCCCAGCTGCGCGCGCCGATACCGCTTCAGCCACTCACTCGAGCCACTGCGATCGCGCGCTCTGCGCGAGCGCGAACGCCTGCGTGCCGCCGCCGACCGCGCCCGAGTAACGTGAAAAGAAGAGATAGCCGTCGAAAGGCGCGGAGAGCGTTTCCAGCACTTCATAACTGTAGAGGTCGATCACTTCGCCGAGCACTGTACCGCCTTTGATGAGCTGGCCCAGATCCTCCGGACGCTGGTAGTGCGAGACGAGGTAGCCGCTATGCCTGGGGCGAATCTCGCGGCGCGCGTTGAGGTCGAAGTGCACCTGTCGCGGCGGCTTCGCTTCACCTTCTATCATCCCGAGGTGACGCATCATGCCGGCGAGCCCGTTCATCATCATCTCGGTGTAGTAGCGCGTGTGTCCGGGCCCGAGATACGAGCCGCCCACTTCGGGATTCACCGCCGGCACGCCGCGGCCATTGAGGTAGTGCGACGCGGCGCCCGCAAATTCGTTCTCGTGCACGAACGGCGCGCCGAACGCGCGGGCGAACGCCAAGTTCTTCCGCTTGAGATCTTCGGGCGTTTTCGTGTTGTAGTCGACGCGCGCCTGCAGCCGTCCGCCGCTGCCGCCCGAGTGAAAGTCGATCAGCGCATCGACGTGATGCAGCACGTGCTCGGTTATGGTCGCCGCGATCATCTGCGTCGTGTTGCCGCGCGCATTGCCGGGGTAAACCTCGTGCAGATCGGTGCGTCCGTGCTGCTCCGGGGTCTGGCGCCCGAAGTTCGCAGTCGCCATCGGGTTGGCGACGGAGACGATCACGAGCTTACCGCGCAGCTTCGCGGTGTCGAGCTCGCCGATAAAGCGGCGGATGGCGATGGTGGGGAGGAATTCGTCGCCGTGCGTGTTGGTCACGATGCCGAACACGGGGCCCGAATGACGGCCCGTCACCACGTGCAGCGGCACGCAGAGCAGCGCACCGTTCAGCATCGTCGTGACCTTCAGGCGAGTGTAGAAGTGGCCTTCCTTGCGGTCGGCCCATAGCGGAGTAGAGCTCGAAGTCACGTGCGTTCCTGTCTTCTTGTTCAGTTGGGAAAGCGGAAAACGAGCGCCGGCTCCTCGAACCGATCGCGGTCGCGGCGCACCCGCTCCGCCATGGCAAGCGCGTAGGGCGCCGCTTCCAGCAGGATCGCCTGCTGGTATTCATTGAGCTTGAGGCCGGCGCGTGCCGCCATGTCGAGCGCAAGCGTTCGCGTTTTCGCATCGATGTTGTTGCCGTCGGGTTCGTTGCCCTTAGGACTGACGGCGGGCTGCGGTGCGCCAGGGGTGAGTTGCGGACGGCGTGTGCGCCATTGAGTGGCCTGTTCGTATGCGTGGCCGGCGCAGAGTACGGTTGCTTCATCGAACGGCTTGCCGATCACCTGCATGCCGAGGGGCAGGCCGGTCTTCGAGAAACCGTTGCAGAGCTCGAGCGCAGGTCCCGCTGTCACGTTGGACGGCGTGAACACGTTCGAGCGCTGCCAGAAATTGAGCGTCTTGTGCTGATCGAGCCGCGGCGCCGGTCCGAACCCGGCCGTGAGGAGCACGTCGTACTTCTCATAGAGGCGGCGGCTCTCGAGCACGATGCGCCGGTGCTCGCGTGAGGCGGCGACGTAATCCGCAGACTGGAAGAGGCAGGCCGGCAGCGCGCGACCGAGAAAATCACGTCCGAATGCTTCCGGCCGCCCGACGAGATCCTTGTAGTGGATGGAGAAGATCTCGGTCTCCGCGATGATCACCTTGACGTCGAGAGAATCCATCATCGGCCGCGCGCGGCAGTCCGCCACCTTTGCACCGAGGTTGCGGAAAACTCGAATCGTTTCTTCCATCGCGCTGCGCAGGTCTTCGTGAGCGGGAAGGTCCTCCTCCCAGTAATGCCGCAACACACCGATCTTCATTCCCTTGACCCCGCCTTTCAGCGCGGCGCGATAGTTCGGCACGCGCGCCTGGACGCTGCCGGCATCGAGAGGATCGTAGCCCGCGAGCGACTGCAGCACGATCGCGCAGTCCTCCACCGTCCAGGTCATCGGCCCGCAATGGTCGAACGTAAATGAATTCGGTATGACGCCTGCGCGGCTCACGAGACCGTAGGTCGGCATGAGGCCCGTCAGCCCGCAGAACGAGGCGGGGCCGCGTATCGAGCCGCCGGTATCGGAGCCGAGCGCGAAAGGGACGAGCCCGGCGGCAATCGCCGCACCGGAGCCGCTGCTCGATCCTCCCGTGAAGTGCTCCAGGTTCCACGGATTGCGGGCCGGTGGCCATGGCAGATCGAACGAGGGGCCGCCGTGCGCGAACTCGTGCGTGGCGAGCTTGCCGAGCAGCACGGCGCCCGCTTCATGAAGCTTGCGCGTGGCGGCCGCATCGCTCTCCGGCACGTTATCGATGCAGACCCGCGAGTGCCCGGAGGTGAGAATTCCCTTCGTGTTGTAGATGTCCTTCAGCCCGAACGGAATGCCGTGCAGCGGTCCGCGGTAATCGCCCTTTGCGATCTCGCGCTCCGCACGGCGCGCCTGCTTGAGCGCAAGCTCGGGTGTCGCGGTGATGAAGGCGTTCAACTGCGGATCGAGCGCTTCGATGCGTTCGATATATGCGGTTGCAAGATCGACGGGCGAGAGCTTGCGTTTGCGGACGAGCGCGGCGGCCTGGGCGACGGAAAGGTAATGGAGTTCGTTGGTCATTGCGGACATGGCGAAGCAGATGGCGTGCTCGAATCTCGTATGGACCTGCAGTCTAGCGAATATAATACCAGCGCCATAGCGGGCCGAGCAGACGGGCGCCGTCGATTGACACTCGCGGAGTGCGGCTTGTATAGTGACCTGCGCCCCTCCGGCACCCGCGGCGCGTTCCAATTTCCCACACCTGACACCAGATGGAGCACGCATCAGTATGACTCAACTCACTCTCCAACAGGCCAATACCATCGTCGAGAAAGCCTTCGCCAAAGCGCGGGAAATGAAAGTGAAGCCGCTCGGCGTCGTCGTGCTCGACGCTTCGGGCAACATCGTGTCCGCGCAGCGCGAGGACGGCGCGAGCATGTTCCGGCTCGACGTTGCGCGCGGCAAGGCGTGGGCATCGGTCGCCATGGGCGCATCGAGCCGTGCGCTTGCGAAACGCGCCAAGGACAATCCGAACTTCTTCGTGACGCTCGCGGCGACTGCGCAAGGCAAGTTCCTGCCGCAGACCGGAGCTGTCCTCATCAGGAATGCAGCCGGCGAGATCCTCGGTGCGGCGGGTGCGAGCGGCGGCACCGGCGAGGAAGACGAGGCGTGCTGCGCTTACGGGATCGAACAGGCGGGACTCAAGGCCGACGCATCGGCTTGAGCTGAGGGCGGCGTACGCCGCCCGATGTCATCCCGACGAAAGCCGCGGGAGCTGTAGACCCACTTTACTTCGCGAGCACGCCGAGATCGGCGAGCATCTTCGTCAGGATCTGGTGCTCGCTGTCGAGGTGCTTGCGGGTTTCGGCGTGGCCCATGAAATCCTCGGCCCACGCGTTCTTCTCGAGATCCTTCTTCCATTCCTCGGCCTGCACCGCTTTGCCGAACGCGTCATCCCAGAATGCGGTCTGCGCCGGCGTGAGGTCTTTCGGCCCGACGAAGCCGCGCCAGCTGAAGAATACCGCGTCGATCCCCTGTTCCCTGAAGGTCGGAACATTGGCAAGGGCGTTCGGCTGGCGCTGCGGCGCGCCTATCCCTATTGCGCGCGCCTTCCCTGCCTGTATGTGCGGGAGCACGTTGGCGGGCGCGCCGACGAGCACGTCAACATGACCGCCCAGCATCGCGGTGGCGCCGGCGCCGCCTGATTTCTGGATGACGGCCTTCGCCTTCTTGGGATCGGCGCCAGCGGCTTTCATGATCATGCCGATCAGCACGTGGTTGTGATTTCCCGGCGATGAAGCGAACGCGAAACTCACCGACGCGGGATCTTTGCGCAGGCGTTCCACGAGCGCACGGCCGGAGGCGATGGGCGACTCCGCGTTCACCGTCACGATGACGTACTCGCGCAGCAGGATGCTGAGCGGCGTGAAGTCCTGGTAGCCGAGCTTCCCGATGCCGAGGATCTGGTTCGTGAGCATCGTCGCTGAAAAGGTCGCGATATAGTGCGCGTCACCCGGATGCTGGGTAAGGAACGTCCACGCCACGGTGCCGCCCCCGCCCGGCCGGTTGGTGACGCTCACGCTGGGAAATGCGGCGTTCGCCTGCAGCAGTCTTTGCGCGATGCGGGCGCTGCGATCTGACGACCCGCCTGCGCCCGACGCGACCACGATATCGACGTTTCTGCCGGGCTTCCAATCTTGTGCGGAAGCCGTCGTGGATACCGCCAAGGTTGCCACGCCGATAACGGCGCTCAGCCAGCAGCCCGTTGTCATTGTCCGCATGCGCGTTCCTCCATGGTATGGATCGCATGCTATACCGCGTTCACCAGGCTGTCATCCCGCTCGGGTTGACGCCCGGTGTGCGGCTTTACTATCCTGCCGCACTCTCCTGAAAGGACCGCCCCATGACGCTTTATCTGCCTCAAGTCGGCACGCCGCTCGAAGAGCTCGATACGCCCTCGCTCATCCTCGAACTCGACGCTTTCGAGCGCAACCTGCAGCGGCTCAAGGACTCGCTTGCCGGGCGCAAGGTCGCGCTCCGTCCGCACGCCAAGAGCCACAAGTGCCCGCAGATCGCGCTCAAGCAGATCGCACTGGGCGCGGTCGGCGTGTGCTGCCAGAAAGTGAGCGAAGCCGAAGCGATGGTGCAGGGCGGTGTGACCGATGTCCTGATCGCAAACGAAGTCGTCGGTGCACCGAAAGTGAAGCGCGCAGCCGCACTGGCGAGGCAGACGCATGTTGCGGTGTGTGCCGATAATGCGGGAAACGTCGCGGCCCTCGACGGGGCGGCGCGTGAGTTCGGCGTCTGTCTCGACGTCCTGGTCGAAGTGAACGTGGGGGCGAATCGCTGCGGCCTCGAGCCCGGCGCACCTGCCGTGATGCTGGCAAAACAGATCGCCGGTTGCGCGAATCTGCGCTTTGCCGGGCTGCAGGCGTATCAGGGCGCAGCCCAGCACGTGCGGAAGGTCGAAGAGCGGCGCGCCGCGATCGAAGCCGCAGTCGCGAAGATAAAGGCCACAACAGCGCTATTGGCCGAAGCGGGTATCCCGTGCGATAAAGTGACTGGAGCAGGGACCGGTACGTATCAGTTCGAAGCGGCGAGCGGCGTCTACCATGAAATTCAGCCGGGATCGTACATCTTCATGGATGTCGACTACGCCAAGAACGACTGGACCGAAAGCGGCATTCCGCGCTTCGAGCACAGCCTCTTCGTCTGGACCACCGTGATGAGCCGCCCGTCGGTGGAGCGCGCGATCGTCGATGCCGGCCTCAAGGCGTCCAGCGTGGACTCCGGCATGCCGCGCGTGGCGGCGAGCGACGGCGTCGAATACATCAAGGCCTCGGACGAGCATGGCGTGCTGCAGTTGAACGGCGCGCCCGGCTACGCGGTCGGTGACAAGCTCAAGCTTGTGCCAGGGCACTGCGATCCCACCGTGAATCTCTACGACTATTACGTCTGCGTGCGCGGCGGGCGCGTGGAAGCGGTCTGGCCGATCACCGCGCGCGGCGCGGTGTGGTAAGCGCGGCTTCGGCGGGGCGGTCCATCGACCCGCCGCTCTTCGCACTTTCGATCATCGCGCGCACGAACTTGATGTGCTCGCGCAGCGTGTAGTAATGCTCCGAGTAGGCGACGGGCACCTTGAGCCGGCTCGCGCGCTCTTCGATATGGTCCAGCCGCCTCAGGCATTCGGCAATGCGCTCCGGGTCCTTGTGCTGCGCGAGATCGCGCTCGAGAAACTTGAGCTCTCCGTACCAACGATAGATAGGCCGCATTACGCGCCAGCTGTAGAGGGAGGGCAGGAACCGCATGAGCGGGATCAACACCGCGACGAGCGGAACGAGCAGCACCACCATGCGCTGAACGAACACCGCGACCCAGAACGGCAGATAGCGCTGCAGGAACGAAGGACCGGACTGGTAGTAACGCCTCGCCTCGTCGCTCAGCGGAAAGTCGGAGACGGCGGGCGAGGGAAATTCGCCCGCACGCTGGAAGAGCGCCGCGTGCCCGTGGACTTCCGTCGCCGCCTGGATCAGGAGAATCGCGAGCGCAGGATGCAGCGCTTCGCGCGCCACCAGCGTTGCGGTCGGCGCGAGCAAAGTGGTGTCGCGACCGGGAATGTTGCGCGAAAGATCGATTGCGCCCTGCGGCAGCACCACGCTCGCGAGAAACGGAAAGAGCCGGGTGTAAGCGGTCGCCTGGCTGAAGTGCATGAGCCTCACGCCATCTGCCCTCAAGAGCTTCTGCACCACCTCCGAATCCGCACCCGCGATGATGAAGACCGCCTGGATCTCGCCGCGTAACAGCGCTTCGGCGCCGTCGGTCATGCCGAGATCGAGCAGGACGGTGGGCCGCTCGGCCGCGTCATTCGCATCGAGCAGCTGAATCGCAAGCTTGCGTATGCCGCTGCCTTCCGGGCCGACCGAGACGCGCTTGCCCTGAAGCTGGCTCAGCCTGTCGAGCGTCCGCTTGTCACGATAGAAGACCCAGAGCGGCTCGTAATAGAGGCTGCCGAGCGAAACGAGCCCGGTGGGGTCTGCATCCCCCAACACGCCGCTCTGCACCAAGCCCACATCGACCCTCGAGCGCTCGTCCTGCAACCTCTGCAGGTTCTCGAGTGAGCCCGAGGACGTACGCAACTCGAGATCGATGTCGTAGCGGGCGAGGATCCGGCGGTATTGCTCGGCGTAGGCGCGGTAGGCGCCGCCCTCCGCGCCGGTCGTCATGGTCAGCGTCTTCGGTGGCGCGGGCTGCACGAACTGGTATGCGATCCAGAATGCCGCGATCGTGATGAGCGCGACCGGGAGAGCCGCAATGATGAGTGCGCGGAGCGAAACGTGCTCGAGTGTTCTGCCCAGTATCCGCAATCGCATGAGCGTGTCCGGCTCCGTCGCGCAGCGAAGAAGGCGCAAAACGTTCGCCTGTACCCCTGCGGCGCTGGTGTATTATAGCCGCCGCTTTTTTCTTTCCCTCGTGACGGGCGATGCCCGTTCTCCTGGAGTGCGCATACGGTGAAGATCCATAAAGTCGGATTCGTCGGTGTCGGGAACATGGGAAATCCCATGGCCGGCCATCTCGTCAAAGCCGGTTTTGATGTGACGGTGTTCGACATACGAGGCGAGGCGGCGCAAGCCTTCGTCGCTCAGCATGGCGGCCGTGCCGCGCGGTCGCTACTTGAAGTGGCGGACGGCGCGCAGGCGGTGATCACCATGCTGCCGAACGACAAAGCGGTGCGCAAAGTCGTGCTCGGCGACGGCTCGGAGAATTGCGTCGCGGCGGGGCTCGCGAAGGGCGCGATCGTGATCGACATGAGCACCTCCGATCCGACCGGCACGCGCGGGCTTGCGGAAGCGCTCGAGCAGCGGGGCATTGCAGTAATCGATGCGCCCGTGATGGGCGGCGTCGTTTTTGCGAAGGATGGCACGCTCGATATCATGGTGGGCGGCGACGCGGAACTCCTCGAGCGTTGCCGACCGCTCTTCGAGGCGCTGGGCCGCTCGGTGATCCCTTGCGGCGGCATCGGCACCGCGCACGCCCTCAAGGCGCTTGCGAACTACGTCAATGCATGCGCGCTCATCAATGCAGTGGAAGCGATGACGATCGGCAAGCGCCTCGGGCTGGATGCCGCACTCATGGCGGATGCGCTCACCGCTATGTGTTCGGGACGGAACCACCCAATCGAGAAGAAGGTCGTTTCGCACATCCTCACCCGCAAGTTCGGCACCGGCATGGCGATGGGCTTCATCGGCAAGGATCTCCGCATCGCGGTCGATACGGCCAAGGCGATCGGCGGCTTTGCGCCGCTCGCGGAGCGGGTGTCAGAGCTGTGGTCCGACGCGGTGCTGAAGCTGGGCTACGACCTCGACCAGACCGAGATCGCGCGCTACTGGGAGGAGGCGAACGGCGTCACGCTTTCGGCTGAGCCGGTTCAGGCAAAACCGTAGAGCCGCGCGGGATTCTTGACGAGCACCTGCTCGCGCAGTGCCGCGTCGAGGATCCACTGCGTAAGCAAATCGGCGAGATCGCCGTCGTTCGGCATCGGTCCCTTGTTCATGACGTGCGGCCAGTCGGTGCCCCACACGATGCGCTCCGCATTCGCCGCCGTCAGCGCGTGCGCAAAGGTCACGACGTCCGCGTGCGGGAATGGCGCCGCCGATATGCGCATGGGGCCGGTCAGCTTCACCCAGCACCGCCCGCTTTTCATGAGCCGCAGCAGCGCCTGAAATCCCGGCGCGGTGATGCCCTTGTCCGTGCGCATGTAGCCCAAGTGCCCCAGCACGATATCGACCGGAAAATCCGCGAACGAGCGGTCGAGATCGGGAAACTCGTCGACGTGCATCAGGAATTCCATGTGCCAGCCGAGCGGTCGGATGCGATGAGCGAGCCTTGAGAGGGCCTCCATGGGGAGCGTGCCGGGCTTGCGGTCCTTGACGTCCACGATGTTGAGGCGCACGCCGCGCACGCCTCCCTCGTGCAGCATCTGCAGTTCTTTCTCGGACACCTCGTCGCGCACCACGGCGACGCCGCGCATGCGCCTGGGGTCGCTTTTCAGCGCCTCCAGCATCACGGTGTTGTCGATGCCGTAGACGCTCGGCTGCACCAGCACTGCGCGCTCGACCCCCACTGTATCGAGCATGCGCCGGTAGTCCGGCAGCAGGCAATCGGGCGGAGTGTAGATGCGCGCGGGAGAGTACTCGTAGCGCGCGGCGGGGCCGAGTATGTGTGCGTGGCAATCGCACGCGTGCGCTGGAAATTGCAGCTTGGGCTTGCGCGGCTTGAAATCCGGCGGCGCGCACAGCGGCGCGCCGGCGTTCGACTGCGAGTCGGACATGGGGCCCCCCGGTGTTGTGGTTATCCGGTGGCGGCGGCGCGCGCGCCCGTCTCCTTGAGACCCGGCATCGTGAAGTCGATCTGCTGCAACTCCGCGATGAGCGAGACCGCCTGCTCAGGCGTGAGATTGTCGAGCGGCGGGCGCACCATCGCCCACTGCGGGTCGTCGCCGAAGTGGGCGATCGCCTGCTTGAGCGCCGGGATCATCGTGTACTTCTTGCCGAAGGCGTCGCGCACCACGTTGAGCGCCGCCTGCTGGTCCTCGGCATTGTTGCTCTGCCATTCGGCCCACAGCTTGTGTATCGCGGCGGGATTCACGTTCGCCGTGGCGGAGATGCAGCCGGTGCCGCCGTTGCGCATGTTCGCGAGGAGGAACGTCTCGCTGCCGACGAAGACATCGAAGCCCGATTTCGCGAAAGCATCGAGCATCGTCTTGGTGTTCTTCCAGTCCCCGGAGCTGTCCTTCATGCCCGCGATCGAAGAGGGATACGCTTTCAACAGCCGTTCGACGAGATGGGGCGTGATGCCCACGACTGCGACGGGCGGAATGTGATACAGGTAGATCCGCAGCCGTGCATCGCCGACGCGCTCGATGATCTCCGCGAAATTGCGGAAGAGCCCGTCGTCGCTGACGCCCTTGTAATAGAACGGCGGCAGCATGAGCACGCCGGCGCAGCCGAGTTTCACCGCGTGCTCGGTGAGCCGCACTGAATCGGTGAGCGCGCAGCATCCCGTTCCGGGCATCATGCGCGAAGTATCGACGTCGGCCGCGGCAAGGGCTTCGAGCAGCGCGATGCGCTCATTCACCGAGAGGGAATTCGCTTCGCTGTTGGTGCCGAAAACCGCGAGCCCGCAATGCTGCGACAAAAGCCACCGGCAGTGCGCGATGAAACGCTCCGGATCCGGGCTCAAGTCCGCATTGAACGGTGTGACGACTGGCGCGAGCACGCCCTTGATGCGCTTCGGTTCCTTCATGCTGTAGCCTCCTCGCGGCGAGAAACGGGTTACCGCCCTGCTGGAAATGTGCTGCGGGTGGAAGACGTGGTGACTGAATTCAGAATAGCACATCGGCCGCGTAATCCGAAAGCGCGCGCATGAGCTGGATGCCGGTTGCCAATGCCCCGGCGCCGTTGCTAAGCTTGCGCCGCAATGGGGGCCACCGAACTCAGGATCCTGAGCGCCGGCGCGGTGAAGCGCGGCGTGTCTCGCATCGCGGCGGATTTCGAGCGCGCGACGGGAACGCGCGTTGCGGTGCAATTTTCCACCGCGCCCGAGCTGCGGAAACGCGTGTCGGGGGGAGAGAATGCAGATGTCATTGTTGCGCCGCCCGCGGTGATGGACGATATCGCGCAGCAGGGCAAGCTCCTTGCCGACACGCGCGCTTTTCTCGGCCGCTCGCGCATGGGCATCGTCGTGCGCGCCGATGCTGCGACGCCAGATGTGCGCGATACCGCGGCGTTCAAGACATTGCTCGAGGGCGCAACGGCGGTGATCTACAACCGCGCCTCGAGCGGCGTCTACGCTGCCCGGCTTCTGAAAGAACTCGGGCTTGCCGAAAGCATTAAAGCGAAAATCGTCGTCGTCGATAGCGGCGGTGCCGTAATGGAGTACGTCGGCGGTCATGCGCCTGGAGCCGTGGGACTCGCGCAGATCTCGGAAGTGATGGTGCTGATCGAGAAGGGCTGCGAGGTCAAGCTCGCGGCGCCGTTGCCGGACGAAATTCAGAACGTGACGAGCTACGATGCGGCTGCAACCGCAGCGAGCAAAGCGCAGGACGCTGCTCGCGCGCTCGCGCGTGCACTCACCTCGGAAGACGCAAAGAAAGTTTTCTCGAGCACAGGAATCAGTTAGAAAGTATCCGCGACGGGCGTTGCTCATCGCGGTTTCCATGCTATGCTTCGGTGAGCGCCGCGCTGATGAATGCAGTGTGCGGCGTCAGCAGCGCAAGTGTTCAGAAAGCGCTGTTTCACATTCCGTCCTCCGTCTTTCCGATCTGCAGAAAATCGGGGATGAGGCACGTCAGGGGCCAGATGCGCCGTACTCGCGGGAGGCGCATGACATCTACGCAAACTCAACGTAGGAGGCGCATATGGCCAGGATCACCGGTACGAACCAGGACGATGCTCTGATCGGCACGTCTCGCGTTGATCAGGTTCTGGGGTTCGAGGGACAGGACACACTCGATGGCGGTTTCGGCCGCGACCACCTGATCGGAGGCCCGGGCGACGATACTTATCTTTTCGATGGTAGCGACCGGCTCTTCGAACATGCTCGGGGAGGCGTCGATACGGCCATCACCCATGTCAGCTATGCCCTGCCCCAGAACTTCGAGAAGCTGGTGCTCTCGGGTACCGGCGACATCGATGGCACCGGCAATTCGGGCGACAACGTCATCGTCGGCAATCCGGGCAGCAACGTGCTGTCCGGGGGCGACGGCAATGATTATCTCGACGGCGGAACAACCGGCTTCAACGTGTTCGGGGCCGACCTGCTGCTCGGCGGCGCTGGGGACGACATTCTGATCTACGACCCGGATGACCAGTGGAACGTGCTGGAGACCTTCGGATTCGACGGCGGAGCGGGTACCGACACGCTTCGGGTCGTCACGGACGGGCAGGTCTTCCAGCTCGATTCCGCCATTCAGAACATCGAGGTGATCGACCTCGCCGCCGCGGAGAACAACGTTTTGTTCCTCAACGGCACGACAGTGGAGCAGGTTTCGTCCACAACCGACTTGCTTCGTATTGAAGGCGGCGCCGACGACAGGATCTACGCGGTCTCGGATAACTACTGGAGATTCAGCGGGAACGTATCAATCGAGGGCGAGACGTACGAGGAATATGTCCATCTGGGGGCCAGCGCCACGTTGCACATCGACGAGGACGTCGATGTCCAGCTGGCCGATGCGCTTGCTCCGCCGCCTGCGCCGGTCCAGTCGTCCGACGCCGGCAGCATTGACGCAGAGGTCCTTCAGCTCACGGACGTTTTATCTCTCGATACCGACGCGTTGGCGGGCAATGAGACAGGCATTGCCAATACGCTTGCCGCCGGAGTCCAGAACATTCCCAGCGGCGCCGGCATCGATCACCCTATGCCGGCGCCGAGCCTCACGACACTGCTGGTCGAACCCGATGTAAACCCGGCTGTTTGACAACGTCGAGTGGTCGCCCGCGCTCAACTGCTGGGTTGGTGGAATTCCAGGATGTCGAACCCCGAATACCGGTCGACGATGTAGACGAGCCCCTTCTCGTCCACGTCCACGTCGTTGGTCTGCGGCGCAACCTTACCCGGTGCCGGCTCGGGAATGAAGTAACCGACTTCCTGCGGCGAGGTTGGATCCGCGATATCGACGATCCGTAATCCGCCGGCGAACCACGCGCAGTACACCAACGTATCGCCGCCCTTCGTGTGCTCCTGGAATTGGTGAGCACCGAAGCGGCCCGGCGCCGCGCGGCTCCAGGGCGAATCGAGCTCGCTTACTTCGTAGATCGCAAGCGGCTGGATTCTCTTGAGGTCCGTCACGTCGAACACCCACAGGCAGCCGTGCGGGCGGCCGCGGCGCTTCGCCATCTCTTCGGCGCTGTGCGCGTGGTCTTCCTCGTCGATCGCGATGGCGATTTGCCGGCCGTTGATCGGCGGCAGGCCCATGAAGGTATGCGAGGGCTCGGGGAAGGGCGGGTGGTAGTTGTATTCGCCGATGGTGCGCGGCTTCGCGATGTCCGAAGCATCGATCACCCGCACACCGGCGTGCCAGCAGCCGGCCCATAGCCGATCACCTTGCCGCAGCGCGTGATGCAGCCGGTGCTGGCGTCCCGGCCACGTCGGCTTTTCGCCGCCCGCCACATGCTGTCCCGGCATCCACCAGCGGGAGACTTCTTCCGGCTTCGCAGGATTGCGAATGTCGTAGATCACGAGAATGTTGCCGAGGTAACCCGGCATCTCTGTCGAGATGTAGGCGTAGTCGGCATCCATGTCGAAGCGGTGCACGCCGCGCCCGTGCGTGCGGTGATGCGTGATGAGCCGGGGCTTTGCGCGGTCGGATACGTCGTAGATCTTGAACCCGCCCTGCTGGTACGGCGACTTCTCGGCCGCTTCGACAGCCGGGATGTCCGATTCCTTGACTCCGAGCTTCTCCGCGATCTCCCCGTGGGTGGGTGGACGGCCCAACGCCGCGGTGAGTTGCGTGCGCAGCTTGGGCAATTCGTCGGCCTTGCGGCCGATCGCGGTCATGTTCTGCTCCATGTTGACGATCATGATGTCGCCGATGACCCGCGCCTTGTGACTGTGCGAGTTCGCATCGCCGACCGGGATCCGGGACACCAGGCGCGGCTTGCGCGGATTCGACACATCGAGGATGCTCGTGCCGAGCCCTTCCTTGTTGGTGATGTGCCCGATGTAGGCGTACTTGCCGTCGACATAGACCTGCCCCGCCCCCGGCAGATCGAGATGCGAGATGCGGGTGACGTTGTGCGCAAGCGATGGAGTCTGGTTCGGAGCGTTCATGGCCTGTGCCTTTCTTCCGTAATGCGGCTCGTCGCGCGAGGCGGTGCAATCCCGCAGCGCGCTTCGCATGGTGGAGCGGCCATTCTACAGGACTCGCCTTTTCCCTCCTTATCCGACGATCGGCGGTGGTACGAGCGGGGTGGTCGGTGCGCGCGAGCGCTATACTTCCCGGAACACGTCAGAACGATGGAGGAGGTTTATGTATCGCTGGAGATTGGCCGTTACGCTGGCCGCGTTCGTCTGCATCGTCCCTGTCGCGGCGCCACAGGAGTTCCCGTCCAGAACAGTCCGCATGATCGCGCCCTTCGCGCCCGGCGGGGCGACTGACGCGCTCGCGAGGGTGGTGAGCCAGAAGCTCTCGGAGCGCTGGAAACAACAGGTGATCGTGGACAATCGGCCCGGGGCGGGCGGCAACATCGGCGCAGAGCTCGCCGCACGCGCTCAAGCGGACGGCTATACGCTGGTCGTTGCAGGCACCCCGCATGCCATCAACATGACGCTCTACCGCAAGCTCTCCTACGACCTGCAGAAGGACCTCATCGCCATCAATCGCATCGCGGGCTATCCCAGCGCGATCGTGGTCCATCCTTCGCTGCCCGTGAAGAGCGTGAAGGAGCTGATTGCGCTCGCGAGAAAGCGCCCCGGCGAATTGAACTTCGGTTCGGCAGGGCCTGGCTCGCCCAATCGCCTCGCGATCGAGCTTTTCATGCTCATGAGCGATACGAAGATGGTGCACGTTCCGTACAAGGGCGGTTCCGGGCAGATGGTGTCGGAGTTGCTCGCCGGCCAGGTGCAGCTCGCCTCGATCGGACTGCCACCGGCGATGGGCTACATCAAAGCGGGCAGGCTGCGCCCGATTGCGGTGACGGGCGTGAAGCGGGCGCCGCTGCTCCCGGACGTGCCGACCGTGGCCGAGGCCGGGCTTCCGGGGTTCGACGTGACGTCGTGGTATGGCGTCTTCGGCCCCGCTGCGATCCCGAAGGATCTGGTTGCGAAGATCAACCTCGACATCGCGGCGATACTTCAAACAGCAGACATGCAGGAGCGTCTCGACAAGCTCGGCGCGGAGCCGGCGCCGCTTTCGCCCGAGCGATTCGCAAGGTACGTGGGAGAGGAGGTGGCCCTCTGGGCGAAAGTCGTAAAGGCCTCCGGTGCGACCGTGGATTGACGACCTGTTTGAATGCGGATTTCTCAGACCCCGAACGGATAGGTCTCCGGCAGGTCGCCTCTCTCCCATAGCGCGGTGCGCTCGAGAGGCTCGACCGCCCGCGTTTCGTCGAAGTGCAGGACGACGTCGAACTGGCTTGGAAGCTCCGCGTCGAAGTAGTGGCTCATGCGCTCGGTGCTCGGCCGGTAGATGACGCCGATCGCGCGCTCGAGCCGCGCCTCGCGCAGGCCGCGCGTCGCGTCGTTGCCGCTGCGCAGGCCGAGGAGGAAGCGGGCGAGATTGGTGTCGTGGAACACGGCCTCGTAGCTGCCTTCGAGCGCCGGGCGCACACTTTTGCGCTGCGCGGGCTCGTCCCAGTCCGAGGCGGCGGTGACCGTGCCGTGGTTCGTGGTGAATCCGGTGAGGAACGACGCCTTGCCGTAAGCCTCACGCACGAGCTGGCCGACGTTGAGCTCGCCGCGGCGCCAGCTCATGTCGGTCGCGCGGGCATCTCCGAGATGCGAGTTGTGCGCCCAGACCGCGATCTTCGCCGGCAGGCTCTTGCGCTCGAGATGCCGCGCGAGCGCCTGCAGGGTCTCCATCATGTGGCGGTCGCGAAGGTTCCAGCTCGACTCGCCGCGCAAGAACATCGTGCGGTAATACTCCTCGGCGTTCTTCACCAGGCGCGCGTTCTGCTCGGCGTGGAACAACTCGTCCTCGTCCACGGGCGGGCTGCGCTTGCCATACTCCACGGCATTCTTCTGCAACTCCATGAGCTGTTCGATGACCTGCTCCTGGCAGGACGGCGTCGCGCCGCTCGCGGTAAGGAAGCCGTAGACCTGGTCGTCCGGGCCGAAGCGGTCGAAGCAGGCGTAGCGCTCCCGCGCGTGCTTGGCCGCCTGCGGGTCGACCTTCTCGAGAAAGCGCAGCACCGCCTCCATGGAGCTGCGCAGGCTGTACAGGTCCATGCCGTAAAAGCCAGCCTTGACGCCATCCTTGGGACCCGACTCGTTGTGCTCGCGCAGCCAGTCGACGAACTCGGCGACTACCGTGTTGCGCCACATCCAGGTCGGAAACCGCTTGAAGTCGCCGAGGGCCTCGTGGCCGAAGGTGTCGCCTCCGACGCCGTGGACAAATCGGTTGACGCGCCAGGCATCGGGCCAGTCGGCCTCGGCGGCCACGGCGGTGAAGCCCTTTTCCTCGATCAGGCGCTGCGTGATCTGCGCGCGCTCCCGGTAGAAGTCGTGCGTGCCGTGCGACGCCTCGCCCAGCAGGACGAAGCGGGCATCGCCGATCATCTTCATCAGCCTGTCGTAGTCCGCCGCGACGCCGGTCAGCGGCTGCGCCGCGTCGCGTATCGCCAGGGCCAGGTCGGTGTCAGTGCTAACTGGCATGAGACTGCTCTCCTTTCCGTGCTTCCTCAGCCTGCGCGAGGAGCGCGCGTACTTCCTCGTCGCTCGTCTGGGAAAAGTCCTCGTACCACAGCCCGACCGCGTAGAAGGGCTCCGGGGTCGTGGCGCATACCACTTCGTCGGCGATTTCGCGCAGCTGCTCGCAGGTTTCGGGCGCCGCAACCGGTACGGCGACGACGATGCGGGCCGGCTGCAGCCGGCGCAGTGCCAGGACCGCTGCCTGCATGGAGGCGCCGGTCGCCAGCCCGTCGTCCACCAGGATGACGGTGCGACCGCTCACCTCGGGCGGCGGGCGCTCGCCGCGGTAGGCGCGCTCGCGCCGCTCGAGCTCCCGCTGCTCGCGCGCCGCCACCGTCTCGATCTGATAGGGCGAAATGCCCAGCCTCTGCACCACCTCTTCGTTGAGCACGCTGACGCCCCCACTCGCAATGGCGCCCATGGCGTACTCTTCGTGGCCCGGGACGCCGAGCTTGCGCACCAGGAACACGTCGAGCGGCGCATGCAGCGCCTGGGCGATCTCGTACCCGACCGGCACGCCGCCGCGCGGCAGCGCGAGCACGATCACATCCGGACGGTTCGCGTAGGCTGCGAGTTCGCGGGCGAGGAAGCGCCCGGCCTCGCGGCGATCACGAAATCTTGCGCTCATGATGTCGGTCCTTTCGTCACGAGACGAACCTCCTGAGCGCGGCGGCCAGCAGCGGCGCGGTGGAAACCACGCGCAGCTTGTCCCAGCCCGTCTCCTGCGCCTCGACGGTGTCTGTTACCACGATCTCGCGAATCGGAAGTGAATCCAGTCGTTCGCGTGCGCCGTCGACGAACAGGCCGTGAGTCGCGGCGAGCACGATGCCGGGAAGGGCGCCCTTTTCGAGCAGCGCCTTGACGCTCTGCGCCACCGTGGCCGCAGTCGAGATGATGTCGTCGATGATCAGGCATGCCTTTCCCGCCACGTTGCCCACCACGTGCGTGACCTCCACCTTGTCGCCGCTGCCTCGGCGCTTGTGCAGCAGAACCACCGGTGCGCCGAGACAGCGGGCATAGTGCGCTGCTAGATTGGTGCGCCCGGCGTCCGGCGACACGACCACCGCGTCCACCGGCAGGCGGTTCTCCAGATCCTGGCAGAGCGCGGGCACCGCAGTGAGCGAATCGACCGGTGCATGGAAGAACCCTTCGATCTGAGGGGTATGCACGTCGACGGTGACCATGTGCGCGATGCCGACGGCCTCCAGCAGATCGGCGGCTACGCGCGCGGTGATCGGCTCACGGCGGCCGTGCCGCTTGTCCGCCCTCGCGTAGCCGAAATAGGGGATCACCGCCGTGATCCGCGCGGCGCCCGCACGCCGGCATGCGTCGGCCATGGCCAGCAGCTCCATGAGGTGATCGTTGACCGGCGGCGAAGTCGATTGCACGAGGAAGACGTCCTTGCGGCGTACCGGGACAAGCAGGCGAACCTCCACCTCTCCATCCGGAAAGCGCCCGACGACGCACTCGCCCAGTCGCGTGCCCAACTCCCGCGCGAGGGATGCGGCGAGTTTTGCGCTCGCGGTACCGGCGAAGATCGGCGAAGTCATTACGCACCGAAGGTGTTCGATCCCGAGTCGGGGAGGGCGGTTCGGGTGGAGAAGCTGCCAAGGGCGCAATACCGCAAGATCGCGGTGATTCGCGCAAGAAATCGGAAATTCAGTAAGCGAGCCGCAGGCCGTAACGCTTCGTCGAGGCTAGCCGCATCTCCCGGCTTGCATCGCGGTCGGTTCCATCCTCAATGGCCGCGGGCGAGCTTGGTGAAGTTGGGTTCGGGGTGCGGCAGCGGCGGCAGCTCCCAGGTGCCGGTGCCTACAGGGCGGATTTCGCGGTCGACAATGACTTCCACCAGGTACGGGCGATTGGCTTTGATCGCTTCCTCGACCACGCCTTCGATGTCGGCCGCGCGCTCGACTCTCCTGCCCTCGACGCCGAACGAGCGCGCGAGCATGACGAAATCCGTCCCGCCGAGCTTGCCTGACTTGTCGTTCCTGAAGCTCGTCGCGAGCTCGCCGCGGAACATGCCGACTTGCATGTCGCGGATGGAGCAGTAGCCGTAGTTGTTCCACACCACCCACACCGCCGGAATGTCGTACTCCATGGCCGTCGCGAGCACGTGCGGCGTCATGAGGAAGGAACCGTCGCCCACGACCGCGACCGCCGGCGCATCGGGTTTGGCGAGCTTGGCGCCGAGGATCCCGGATGTCGCGTAGCCCATTGCTGCGAATCCCCATGATTGGAGGAGGTGCCGCGGCCGGCGCGCTTTCCAGAGCTGCACCACCCAGTTGTGATGCACGCCGACGTCGGTCGCGAAAATGCCGTTCTCCGGCACGACGCGCGCGAGCGCCGTCATGAGCCGCTCGGGCCGGATCGGCATGGCATCGCTTTCCGTAAAGCGCGCCTGGTATTCATCCCATAGGCTCTTGTTTTCCGCGAGCCGCGCCGTCCAGTCGGAATAGCGCTTTCCCGCTCCGCCTGTTTTCTCGCGTGCGAGCCGCGCCATCGCTTCGAGGCTCGCGCGGATATCGCCGAGGATGCCGAGATGGGCCGGGTAGTTCCGCCCGATTTCAGTGGGGTCGATGTCGATCTGGATGAGCTTCGTCGGCGGAATGGTGATCGTATAGCCGTGGAGCCACGCGCTGGTCGTGCGGTCGTCGAAGCTGCAGCCGAGTGCGAGCATGACGTCGGCGTTGCGCGCCGCCTCGTTGGCGGCATATGGGCCGTTCCGCCCGATCGGTCCCAGCGCAAGCTCGTGCGTCTCGTCGATCACGCCCTTGCCATTCGGGCTCGTCACAACCGGGATGCGCAGCACGCTGATGAAATCGCGTATCGCTTCGCTCGCTTCACCGATCAGTCCGCCCTGTCCGACGAGGATCACCGGACGTTGAGCGCCGATCAGTAATTGCACGGCCTGCTCCAGCGCCTGGAGTTCGCCGGGGTAACGCTGGCTCACCTCCGGATCCGGGTCGGGAACGTCGAGGAGCGCTTCTTCCTGGAAGACGTCGAGCGGCACGTCGATGTTGACCGGCCCCGGGCGACCGTTGCGCAGCAGTCCGAACGCCTGCTTCACCGCGAGCGGCAGCATCTCCACGCGTGTCGGCTGGAAGCTGCGCTTGACATACGGCCGGATGACCGAGGGGAAGTCACCCTGGAAATAGCGCCCGGTCTCCTGAAAGGGGCTCCTGTTGAACTGGGTGGTTGGAACATTCCCCGTAATCGCAAGGAATGCGGACGAGTCCATCATCGCATTGGCGAGCGCGATCGTGAGATTCACCGAGCCCGGGCCGCACGACGTGATCGTGGCGGCCGGCTCGTGACGCACTTTGTAGTATGCGTCCGCCATGTAGCCCGCCGACTGCTCGTGATGCGTCGAGATGGTCGTGATGCGATCGGAAGCGGCGAGCGCCGCATCGAGAAAGCCCACATTGCCGTGCCCGCACACGCCGAAGACGTAGGGCACCTTTTCCTTGATCAGATATTCGACCAGGATCTCGGCCCCTTTTACCGGGCGTCTTGCAGTTCGAGCGGTCTTTGGAGTCGCGGCGAGCGCGGACATGAGGAATCTCCCGTGGAATGCAAACGGCGCAAAAAGAAGCGTCACATTCTAGATTTGCACCGTCACTCGGGCAAGAACGCGCCGGGGTTCGGTTAGAATAAACCGTCCGGCGCAGCACATAACACAAACAGGAGACCTCCGCATGACGCGCCCCCGGCGCCGTCCCGAAGAACTGCGCAGCCATCGCTGGTTCGGCGTGAACGACCTGCGCTCGTTCGGCCACCGCTCGCGCACACTGCAGATGGGCTATGCGCGCGAGGATTTTGCCGGCAAGCCGGTGATCGGCATCATCAACACCTGGAGCGACATCAACCAGTGCCACGCGCACTTCAAGCTGCGCGTGGAAGAGGTGAAGCGCGGCGTGTGGCAGGCGGGGGGCTTCCCGCTCGAGATGCCGGCGATCACTTTGTCCGAGCCGTTTCAAAAGCCATCCACCATGCTCTATCGCAACCTGCTCGCGATGGAGACGGAGGAACTGCTGCGGTCGTATCCGGTCGATGGCGCCGTGCTCATGGGCGGCTGCGACAAGACGACGCCGGCGCTCATCATGGGCGCGATCAGCATGAACCTGCCCGCGATTTTCATGCCGGCAGGCCCGATGCTGCGCGGCAACTGGCATGGGGAGCCGCTCGGCTCCGGCAGCGATTCGTGGAAGTACTGGGCGGAATTGCGGGCCGGGACGATCGACGAGCGCGCATGGCGGGAGGTCGAAGAAGGCATCGCTCGCTCGTTCGGGCATTGCATGACGATGGGCACGGCGTCCACCATGACCTCCGTCGCCGAAGCACTGGGGCTGACACTTCCCGGCGCCGCCTCGATTCCGGCCGCGGATGCCAACCATCCGCGCATGGCGAGCGCGACCGGGCGGCGCATCGTGGATATGGTGTGGGAGGACTTGAAGCCCTCGGACATCCTGTCTCCGGAGAGTTTCGACAACGCGATCACCGTGGTGCACGCGTTGTCCGGCTCGACCAATGCGATCATCCATCTCATTGCGATGGCCGGCCGGGCTGGTATCGACCTCAGTCTCGATCGCTTCGATCAGCTCGCGCGCACGACTCCCGTGCTCGCCAATATCCGGCCGGCCGGCGACAAGTACCTCATGGAAGATTTCTACTATGCCGGCGGGCTGCGCGCGCTGCTCGCCGAATTGAACGGCCGGCTGCGGCTCGATCGCCCGACGGTCAATGACAGAACGCTGGGAGAGAACATCGCCGGCGCGCAGATCTATAACGACGACGTGATCCGGAAGCGCGACAACCCGGTCTCTGCAACCGGTGGATTGGCGGTGCTGCGCGGCAATCTTGCGCCCGACGGCGCCGTCATCAAGCCCACCGCGGCGGAGCGCCATCTTCTCCAGCACACCGGGGCGGCGGTCGTGTTCCGCGACTACAACGACATGGCGGCGCGCATCGACGACGAGAATCTCAAGGTGGACGAGAACTCGGTGCTGGTGTTGCAGAACGGCGGACCGCTCGGGGGGCCCGGCATGCCGGAATGGGGCCAGCTGCCGATCCCGAAGAAGTTGCTGAGGAAAGGCGTCCGCGACATGGTGCGGATTTCGGACGCACGTATGAGCGGCACCTCATATGGGACGTGCGTGCTGCATGTCACACCGGAGTCGTTTGTCGGCGGTCCGCTCGCGTTCGTGCGCGACGGCGATCTGATCGAGCTCGATGTCGCGGCACGCAAGCTCGAGCTCAAGGTGAGCGCAGAGGAACTCGCGCGCCGGCGCTCGGCATGGCAGCCGCCGCCGTTACCGTATGCGCGGGGTTACGGCGCGCTTTATGCGCGCCACATCACGCAGGCGAACCGGGGCTGCGACTTCGATTTCCTGCACCACGGCCCGCCCACGCCGGATCCGGAAATTCATTAAACCGCCAAGCCCGCCAAGAACGCCAAGATAAAACCTTGGAAAGTGGAACTACAGAAATCGAAATGCCGCGCGCGATACTACGCGAATCTTTGTTGTTCTTATGGCTTTCCCTGGCGGTCTTGGCGGTTCGATTTGATTTTGAAGAGGTGAACGAATGGAAATCACAGTAAACAGGTTCAAGCACGCCCTCGCGCAGGGCAAACCGCAGATCGGCATCTGGTCGAGCTTCTCCAGCCACATCGTCGCCGAAGTCCTGGCGCATGCGGGTTTCGACTGGGTGCTGCTCGATGCCGAGCACTCCCCCAACGAGCTGCCGATGGTGCAGGCGCAGCTTCAGGCGATGGTCGGCGGCAGCGCAACCCCGATCGTGCGGCCTGCGTGGAACGACATGGTCCTCATCAAGCGTTTCCTCGACATTGGGACGCAATCGCTCCTTATTCCGTACGTGCAAACGCCGGAAGAGGCGGCGAACGCGGTGCGCTACACGCGCTACCCGCCGCAGGGCGTGCGCGGGGTGGCGGGGTCCACCCGTTCTTCGGGTTACGGGCGAGTGAAGGACTACTTCAAGCGCGTGCACGACGAGCTGTGCGTGCTGGTGCAGGTGGAAACGCGGCTCGCGGTAAAGAACCTCGATGCGATCGCGGCGGTGGAAGGCGTCGATGGCGTTTTCATCGGCCCGAACGATCTCGCGGCGGATCTCGGCCACCTCGGCAATTGGCAGCACCCGGATGTCTGGAAAGTGATGGAAGAGGCAGCCGCGCGCATACTCAAGGCCGGCAAGGCGCCGGGCATCCTCGTCGGCGAGGCCGACGGCAAGCGTTGCCTGGACATGGGCTTTCGCTTCGTGGCGGTCGGCGCGGACGTCGGCATGCTCGTGCGCGGCAGCGAAGCGCTCGCCGCCAAATTCAAAACCTGACCCGATTGCCAAGAGCGATTCTCACGGCGATCGTCGTTGCGGCGGCAGTCGTCGTGTACTTTTGGCCGCCGCCCGGCGGCGTGGCGGTCGAAACCATGCACGCGGCGGCGCTCGTCGTGCTGGTGATCGGCTTGTGGGCGTTCGGCACCGTGCCGGAGTACATGGCGGCGCTCGTTTTCTTCGCGCTCGCGATGCTGCTTGCGATTGCGCCGTCGCAGGTCGTCTTCTCGGGGTTTGCCTCCGGCACGCTGTGGCTCGTGCTCGGCGGCCTCGTCATCGCGGAAGCCGTGCAGCGCACCGGCCTGGGCGAACGCTTCGCGCGTTCTCTGCTCGCTCGTATCGAACTCTCCTATCGCGGGCTTATCGTCGCGGTGGTCCTCGTCGCATCGGCGTTGTGCTTCGTCATGCCGGCGACGATCGGCCGCGTGCTGCTGCTGTTGCCCATCATGGCGGCGGTCGCCGAACGCGCCGGGCTGCAACGCGGCAGCAACGGATACAACGGCGTGGCGCTGGCGGTGATGATGGCCTCGTATCAGGTCGGCACGTCCGTTCTGCCCGCGAACGCGCCGAATCTCGTTCTGGCGGGCGCTGCGGAGACGCTGTACGGAATTCCGCTCACCTACGCCGAGTACCTCCTCGTTCAGTTTCCGGTCATGGGCCTCATGAAGGCGCTCGTCATCATCGCGCTCATCTGCCGGCTTTTTCCGGACGAAACCCGGCTCCGGGCCGAGCCGATTACGCCCAAGCGGATGTCCGCGGAGGAGCGCCGTCTTACGGTAATCCTCATCGTGTCGCTCGCGCTGTGGGCCACCGACTTCATCCACGATGTGCATCCGGGCTGGATCGGCCTCAGCGCGGCCGTGGTTGCGCTGCTGCCCGGCGTGGGCGCCATGCCGATGACTGCGTTCGCGCGAAACGTGAGCTTCGCCCCCTTCTTTTACATCGCCGCGGTGCTTGGCGTGGGCGGCTTGATGTCGGAAGCCGGTGTGAGCGCGATGCTGGGGGAGGCGGCGCAGTCCGCATTGCAGTTGAAGCCGGGGCAGGACGCGCTCAACTTCGGCGTGCTGACGCTGCTCGCCACGTTCGCCGGCGTACTGGTGACCAATCCCGCCCAGCCGGCGCTCATGGCGCCGCTCGCCGGGCATTTTGCCGAAGCGGCGGGCTGGCCACTGAAAGCGGCATTGATGACCGGGGCGTTGGGGTTCACGACGCTGATATTGCCCTTTCAGGTCCCCCCGGTCATGGTCGGGGTGCAGATCGCCGGAATCAGTTTGCGCACCGTGCTGCGATTGAGCGTGCCGCTCATGCTCGTGAGCTTCCTGATTCTGCTGCCGCTCGATTACGCGTGGTGGCGGCTCATCGGTTATTTTGGATAAGGCTCGAACCCACGGAGTAATCGAATGACAAGCAAGCTCTTCACCCCGTTTTCGATCGGCAAGCTCGAACTGCAGAACCGCATCACGATCGCGCCGATGTGCCAGTACAGCGCGATCAACGGCTCGATGACGGATTGGCACCTGATGCATCTCGGCACGCTCGCCCTGTCCGGCGCCTCCATGCTGGTCATCGAAGCGACGGGCATTGCGTCCGAGGGCCGGATTACGCCGAATTGCACCGGCCTCTACTCCGACGATAACGAATCCGCAATGACGCGCGTCGTCAAGTTCGTGCGCGGCATTTCGCCGATACCGATCGGTATTCAGCTTGCTCACGCTGGCCGCAAGGCTTCGGCGCAGAGGCCGTGGGAAGGCCGCGGCGCGCTCGATCCGAAAGACCCGAAAGCGTGGCCGACGGTTGCGCCATCCGCCATCCCGCTTGCGACCGGCTGGCCAGCGCCCAAAGCGCTGGATCGCGCGGGAATGGACGCTGTGCGGGAGGCCTTCGTGCAGGCTGCGCGGCGCGCCGCGCGGCTCGGGCTCGATTTCATCGAGCTCCATTCGACGCACGGCTACCTTCTGTCCGAATTTCTGTCGCCGCTTTCGAACCGGCGCGACGACGACTACGGCGGGACGCTGGAAAGTCGCATGCGCTTCCCCCTGGAAGTGGCGCGCGCCATGCGGGCTGTTTGGGAGAAACCGCTGGGCGCGAAGATATCCGGCAGCGATTTTGCGCCCGGCGGCTGGACGCCGGACGATGCCGTGGTCTACGCGCGCGAGCTGAAAAAGGTCGGCTTCGATTACGTGACCGTGTCCGGTGGCGGCGTCGTGCTCGATGCCAAGGTGCCGGTCTCGCCCGGCTACCAGGTGCCGTTCGCAGAGAAGGTGAAACGCGAGACCGGCATCGTCACCGGCGCCGTCGGCCTCATCAGCGATCCGCGACAGGCCGAAGAGATCGTCTCCTCGGGGAAGGCGGATTTCGTTTCGCTGGCGCGCGCCATGCTGTTCAATCCGCGCTGGCCGCAACATGCGGCCGTGGCGCTGGGCGGGGCCGCAAAATACGCGCCTCAATACGAGCGATGCGCGCCGAAAGCGTGGCCACCGGGTGCGACGCTCGGCAAATGGGCGTGAGGCAGCGGTACTTATAATTGGTGCGAGCGGAACCGGAATGGAGAGCGAGATGGAAGGCACTGCAGTCGTGACTGGGGCGAGTTCGGGCATCGGAGAGGCCATCGCGAAGCGCCTCCTCGAGGCGGGGTGCGAGGTGGTCGCCCTTCAGCGCCGCCCGCCGCGCATCAACCATCCGAAGCTTGCGTATCACGAAGTGGATCTCGCCGATGCGCGCGCGGCGCACGCAGTGGCGCACGAGATCGCGGGGAGGCGCACCGTGCGCTATCTCGTGAACAACGCCGGAGTGAACCGGCCTGGGCCGCTGGAAAAGGCGACGGTCGACGACCTCGACTACGCGCTTGCGCTCAACGTGCGGGCCGCGATGATCCTGATCCAGGCCTTCAGTCCCGGCATGCGGGCGGCGAAGTTCGGGCGCATCGTGAACATCTCCTCCCGCGCGGCGCTGGGCAAGACGGAGCGCACGGTTTACTCGGCTGCGAAAGCAGGGCTCATCGGGATGACACGCACGCTATGCCTCGAGCTCGGCATGGACGGCATCACGGTCAATGCGGTCGCGCCGGGACCGGTTGCGACTGAGCTTTTCGATCGCGGTCACCCACACGGGAGCGAAAAGCGGCGGGTGGTGACCGACAGCATTCCTGTGAAGCGCGTCGGCACGCCGGACGACATTGCGCGCGCGGTGGCGTTTCTGCTCGCGCCCGAGAGCGGCTACATCACCGGCCAGACGCTCTTCGTGTGCGGCGGCACGAGCGTGAGCGGTTCCGGCGGCGCTTGAATTTTGGGGTCAGACCCCGACTTGAGTCTGACCCCTCGCCGAACGGGCTGTGCCCGCCGTAGCTCACCCCGAATGGCTGCTCTTTTGGGGCGCCGGCATCCGTTTTCGTCTCGTAAGTCGTTTGACACTAATGGGAAACTTCCCGATAATACCCGGTTTCGTTCGGAGGGGTTCCCGAGCGGTCAAAGGGGGCAGACTGTAAATCTGTTGGCTCAGCCTTCGAAGGTTCGAATCCTTCCCCCTCCACCAGATTGCAGCTGACGCGGCGCGCGGACTCTCTTCGAGGCTTTAAGCGGGTGTAGCTCAATGGTAGAGCAGAAGCCTTCCAAGCTTACGACGAGGGTTC
>CAMPGR010000028.1 GCA_946885605.1 uncultured Pseudomonadota bacterium | reverse complement strand
GCGGCGTTCATGCCGCGGATGAAGGACACGAGCGCGGCCTCGTTTGCCTGCGCCCAACCCCGGCGCGCCGCGGCGATGGATCCGGTATAGCTCGGAAAGTATTGTGCCGTCGTGCCCAGGCTGCCGAAACCGGCGGCGAACAGGTTGCGGTCGAACGGCGGATTGAGCAGGCTCGCCGCGGCGCTGCCGTCCCGAAGCGCGTCGTGACGCTCGCGCGAGCCGCCGATCTCCCCGAATTCATAGTCGCCGTCCTTCAAGCCTTTTTCACGAAGCAGCTTGCGCAGCAGCAGCGCGTAACCGGAACGCGCGCCGTCCACGGCGATGGTCTTGCCCCTGAGATCCGTGAAGGAGCGGATGTCCGGCGCGACAACCAGCGAAAGCTCCGGAGCGTGCGCGAGCGCCATGAACATGAAGAGATCCGATCCCTGCTCCACCGTACGCACCACATGATCGCATTGCTGAAATCCGATATCGAACCCGCCCGACTTGAGCGCCTCCAGCTGCCTGGCCGAGGAACGCGTCAGCGTTACCTCGACGCTCACGCCTTCCCTGCCGAAGCAGCCTTTGTCCAGTGCCACGTACAGCGGCCACGTGTTGAGCCCTTCCGAGATGATGGCGAGCCGAACGCTGGGCAGGCCGGCTCCCGGCGCATCCGCGGCGAGCCGGCATTGAATAGGGTCGCGCAGCAGTGAAATGAGGCCAGCCTGGAGCAAACGGTCCTCCTCGAGGGGTTGTGGAGAAGCTGTTTGGAAACGGGTTGCGCGGCGCGCATGCTGGCGTGCCAGGCTACCTACCGTGTGTGCCGGGAATGTTATGCGGCCGTTGAACCAATTGTCAACATTGCAACCAATTGGTTGACGCCCGGCGCTTCCTTTTCCCAGCGCAGCCGCCGACACGCAGCACCGGCGTTAGACCAATTCCAGCAATTGGTCTATCATCTGCCGCACAGCTTCAAGGAGAATCGCGTGGCAAGTTCCGACGCCGGCGCTCCCTCGCGCGCCGGCGCACAGCGTATCAGGGAATTCATCACGGCCACCGCCGCCGACGGCACGTTCGCGCCCGGAGCGCGGCTTCCCACCGAGCGCGAACTCGCGAAGCGCTTCGCCGTGCCGCGCAACGCCGTGCGCAAAATGCTCGCGCAACTCGAAGCGGAAGGCGCGATCACGCGTCATGTCGGCCGAGGCACCTTCCTCGCAATGCGAACGGACGCGGGGGCGCCGGGTTTCGACAGCGTCGCGCACACGGGTCCCGCGGAGTTGATGGAAGCGCGCCTGCGGATCGAGCCGGCGCTTGCGGAAATGATCGTCACGAACGCCACGCCGGCGGATTTCGAGCGCATGGAAACGTGCCTGGAGAAAGCCGAGCGTGCGACGACGCTCGACGGGTTCGAGTTGTGGGACGCTGCGCTTCACGAGGCGATGGCGACCGCGACGCATAACCGTTTCGTAATACGCGTGCTCGGCATGGTGACCGCCGTGAGGCAGCAGGCGGAATGGGGCAAGCTCAAGGATCGCATCGTCACTCCCGAGCGCCGCATCACATACCAGGAAGAGCATCGCAACATCGTGCGCGCGCTGCGCGAACGCGATGCGGAGCGCGCCCGCGCTTTCATCATCGCCCACCTCCAGCACGCCCGGCGCAACCTCTTCGGTTTCTGAGCGGCATGGCTTTGCGGGCATAATCCCCGCATGGAAATGTCGTTCATTTCGGCGGTCATCATCCTGCTGCTGGTCATGGATCCCGTGGGGAATATCCCGTTCTTCGTGGCGCTGCTCCGGCCGGTGGATCCGGCACGGCGCACCTTCGTGATCCTGCGGGAGTGCGGCATTGCGTTCGTCGTGCTGCTGTTCTTCGTGTTTTTCGGCGATGCGATCCTGAGCCTCCTCGGGCTGTCGGAGTCCGCGCTGCATATCGCGGGCGGGCTCATCCTCTTTCTCATCGCATTGCGAATGATCTTCCGGAGCCCCGAAGGTCTTTTCGGCGACGTGATCAGCGGCGAGCCGTTTATCGTCCCCCTCGCCATTCCATTCATCGCCGGGCCCACTGCGATCGCCACCGTAATCCTCATGGTGTCGCGCGCACCACACCGCATGCTGGAGTGGGTCGCCGCGGCCGCCGTAGCGATGCTGATCACGGTCGCGATCCTGCTTTTCGCCGACCGCTTGAGCAAGCTCATCGGCGAGCGCGGTCTCCTCGCCCTCGAGCGGCTGATGGGCCTCATACTCACCGCCATTGCCGTCGAAATGCTGCTGCAGGGCATAGAAAGTTTCCTCCGCCAGCTCTAGCAGAGGGCCCTCGCAGCGATGCTTCCAGGATGTTGATATCGTTCCCCTTCGGGCAGCCTGTGCCTGTCGTGTCCTTTCTACCCTCCGGGTAGATCCCGCCCTCGCTCGCCTGGCGCGGCGCTTGCTAGCAAGACGCGGGGCCGCGCTGGCAGCCGCACCGCAAGCAGCGTTGCAAGTTGCTGACAGTAAAGAAGGAAATAGGTGGGCGCGCGGTGTGCGGCGATGCCAGCGCGCGCGGCGCTGCAGCGGAATACCATCCGTTATTCACCGTACACGGCGTAGCGCTGCAACGACGACGATGTCGGCGCCAACAATTCACAATTTCTGTGGATATCTTTGTGAGCAATTCAAAAAAATGCGTGCGCCATAGACCGAGCAACCATGCCGGTTTCTGGATTGCCTAAAAAATAATCAGCCGTGCGAACGACGACACACTTCCAGCGGCAGCCCCTTTGGAAATGACTCCGGCATTCAGGGGCTTAAGTCTATGGCCGCATGTCGCGGCGCACGCGGCCTAGAATTTATACTGCGAGACCGCCATGCAAAAACGCCTGCGCCCTGGACTTACCGAAGCGCTCGCCGGTCTTGCGCTGTGCAGCGCGCTCGCCGCCGCCGCGGCCGATCCTCCGGAGGAGCCCAAAGTTGCCGCAACGCTCACCCTGGCGTCCCCGGACTTCTATGTCGGCATGGCGCAGCCCGAGGCGCCGAGCCACGCGCTCGCCCTGACGCTTGCTTATTTTCCGGCCGCCGGATGGACGCCGCAGCTCATCGTCGATACGGCACGCACCGCCGCTCGACTGCTCGCCCAGTGCGGCGTTCTCGTCTCCGCGCTGGAGGTGCACCGCATCGAAGGCGGCCCGCGCTATGCCTATTACGCCACGGCGCGTTCGCGCGAGCTCGCTCGGCGCATCCCGCTCAAGCGTCCTGCGGTTTACTTCGTGGCCGACACGCTCCAGCGTCCCGCGTTCGAAGCTGAAGCGGTGGGCCGCGCAAACAGCGGCTCGCGCCCCGAGCTTGCGGACACGGTCTGGGTCACGCGCGGTGCCCGCGACCTCGGCATCGTGCTGGCCCACGAACTCGTGCACGTGCTGATGGACAGCGGAGAGCACGTCGATGAGCCCGGCAACCTGATGCAAGACGAAACCGATCCCCGCAACACCCGGCTCGAGGCAAGCCAATGCGCGCGCGTGCGCGAGACGGGAAACGCGCACGGACTTCTCACGCCGCTGCGGCGTGCGCATTGATGCGTCCTCACGGCGCACCTCGGCTCGCGCTCCAGTCGAGCTGCTTGCGCGGCGCAGAGCCGCCGCCGCGCGCCGTTCCTTCGATCGTTTTTCCCCGCACGCGGCCTTCGAAATGCTGCCGGTGGAAATGGTCAGCGTCGTCTATGAGCACAAAGGAGAGTCGATCGCCTTCGATCCGTGCATCGCGCACGTGGACGAGCCTGCTGTCGCGACGCGCATGGCCGTCAATCTCCTGGTACTTCTGCGTAAATTCGATTTCCAGGCGTTGCGCCGCGTCCGGCGGACCGATCCGCGCGCTCCACTTTCCCGCAACGTCCCCGGGCACGGTCCAGAAGAAGATCTCGCTGCCGGTGCCGCGCACGCTCGCCTTGAGGTCCGGCTGCCAGTCGCCCAGCCCGAAGCCGTGCGAGACAATCCGCGTACCGGGCTTCAGATGCGCGAGGAGCCGCGGCCGCAGCTTGAGATTCACCTCGGGCAACAGGTACAGCGTCACGACGCTCGCCTTGCCGATGTCGGTGTCGAAAAGGTCGCGCTGCTCGAAGCGCACGCGGTCGGCAACGCCCGCCATCCTCGCGTTCGCGAGGCTTTCCTTCACCATTTCCGGATCGAGATCGACCCCCATGCCGCTTGCCCCGTAGAGACGGGCGGCGGTGATCACTATGCGACCGTCGCCGGATCCGAGATCGATGACATAGTCGTTCGAAGTAACGTTCGCCATGCGGAGCATCGCTTCCACCGTCGCCTGGTTGGTCGGCACGAAAGGCGAGTCGAGATTCTTGAGATACCAGAAGGGATGTGCGGCGGATGCGCTTTCGGCCGCGTGCAGCACGAGCGCTGCCAGGCAAAGGAGCATGCGAAGTTTCAAGTTGTCTCCTTCATACGCTGAAACGCCTAGCGCCTGCGCGGTGCGCCGTGAAATAGTTCACGCCCGGTGTTGTGCCTCGTGTCGAAAATCGATACGCCACTGTCGAAATCCTGCTGATGTCATGAAGGCGCCCACGCCCGAAGCGCACGCGCGACTCACGCGCTTTGCCGGCGGACTCATCATATATGCCGTGCATCGTCAATCGCTTGCCGCGCTCGTGTGAAATATTACCGGTTGCGTGCAGAACTGGCACGGATACTGCAGCGCCTTGCGCGGGAAACAAGAAGAGCGGGAGGAAGGCATGGTGATCGACCTGGAGCAGTATCGGAGAGCGAGGAGCAGGAATGCGACGCGCGCCGTCACAGCGAAGGCACGCTGCGAAGAAGAACGCATGTGCGTCAACTGGAGACCCTCGCGCGGCATCGCGGCCGTATTCTGCTATCGCGATCCGCACCTCATGAGCCCGCAACTGCCGGACGACTTCGCCGCCGTCGACGTCGAAGACTACCTCGACCGGCTTTACGCGCTCGCCTCACAAATCTGAAGCGTATCAGCCGGCGATCGCTGCGATCAGCTTCTCCCGCGTGAGCGGCATGTCGCGCAGCCGCACGCCCAGCGCGTTGTAGACCGCGTTGGCGATCGCCGCCGCGGCGGGGCCCTGCGCCCCTTCACCCGCGCCCAGCACCGGCTCCCCGGGCCGGTTGATCACTTCCACCTCGATCGCCGGGGTCTCGGCGAAGCTCAGTATCGGATAGTCGTCCCAGGTGCGCGTCGTGACGCCGTCGCGGTCGAAATCGATCTGCTCCTTCAGCGTCCAGCTCGCCGTCTGCACGATGCCGCCCTCGATCTGGTTCGCGAGGCCGTCCGGATTGATCACCTCTCCGGCATCGACCGCCGCATACGCGCGCGTCACCCGCACCTCGTTTTCGGCCTCGATTTCGACGATCACCGCGACGTAGCAGCCGAGGTTCTTGTAGCGCGCGAAGCCGATGCCGCGGCCGCGCGTGCCGTCGCCGCGCTCGCCGCTGCGCCAACCCGCCTTGCGCGCGACCGCCTCGATCACCGCCCGCCCTCGCGGGTCGCGCAGGTGCCGCAGGCGGAATTCGACCGGATCGCACTTCGCGGCGTGCGCGAGTTCATCCATGAAGGATTCGAGTGCGAATACGTTTGCGTGCGCGCCGAGCGAACGCAATGCAGATGTCCTGAGCGGCGCTTCGCGCACCAGGTGATTGGTCACGCGCTGGTTGGGGAATTCGTAGAGCGGGATCGCGTTGCGGTGGCTGCCCCCGGCGGGCAATCCGGGATTGCCCGGCCGTGGCATCCTCACCGGCCGAGCGAGATGCCACCCCGCGAGCAGATTGGCGCCCTCCTTGCCGGGGCCCGGGCGCGTGCTGTGACCGTGGCTCCAGAGCTCATGGGTCCATTCGACGACCTGCCCGCTGGCATCGAACGCCGCGCCCATCCGCACCACCATTCCGGAGCCGTATGGCTCCCATTGGAATTCGTCTTCCCGCATCCACTGCACGCGAACCGGTCGTCCGGGCACCGCGCGCGCGAGCAGCGCGGCATCGAGCGCCACATCGTCGGCGCCGTTGTGACCGTAGCACCCGGCGCCTTCGGCATGCGTCACGACGATGTCGTCTTCGGGCACCCGTAGCACCTTTGCTAGATCGGCGCGCAACGGAAAGATGCCTTGACTGTGGGTCCAGACCGAATACTTGCCGTTCTCGAACAGCGCTACGGCGCAGGACGGCCCGATCGATGCGTGCGCGATGAGCGGACGGCTGTACTCGGCGCTCAGCTTCTGCACGGAGCGCGACGCTGCCGCCGCATCCTGTTTCTCGCTGATCACTTCGTCCTCTGACGGCATCGCGCACAGGTAACGCGGGTCGCTGCGTTCAGGCAGCGCCGGCCCCGCCTCCCACTGTGCGTGACGCGCGAGCCGGCGTTGCGCGCGGATCGCCTGTTCTTCGCGCTCCGCGACGACGGCGAGGAAATCGCCGTCGCGCACCAGCGAGACCAACCCGGGCATCCCACGCACTTCGCTCTCTTCAAGCGCGACGAGCCGCGCGCCGCGACCCGCAGGTCGCACAACACGCCCATGCAGCATGCCGGGGAGCTCCATGTCGTGGACGTAGCTCGGCACGCCGCTCACCTTCGCTGGGATATCCCGACGCGGAACCGATGTGCCGACGAACACACGCTCGTTCGGCGACTTCGCGGTGAGTCCCGGCGTCGCCTCGCGGCGCAACAGGTCTTCGCTCGCCAGCTCCCAGTAAGTGGTGCGGCCGCCGGCGTGCGCCCGGACTTCGCCGTCGGAGACTTCGAGCTTCTCGACCGAAACGCCGAGTTTGGCCGCTGCGCGCTCGAGCAGTAGATCACGCGCTTCCGCGGCCGCAAAGCGCAGCGCCATGCCACCTTCCTGTATGGAGCGGCTGCCCGAGGTCATGCCTTCGTTCGGGCTGTAAGCCGTGCTTGCAGTCGCGAGGCGAATGCGATCGATCGCGATATCGAGCTCCTCGGCGACGATCTGTGTGAGGGCAGTGAGTATGCCCTGCCCTATCTCGACCTTGCCGGGGAACACCGTGACCGTCCCGTCGGCATTGATGCTGAGCCAGCGGCTCAACATGCGATTGCCGTCGAGGCTTCCCGGAAGCTTGCGCGGAACCGGTTTGTCAGCCGGGCTCATGCGGGTATCCCTCCTTCCACGGCCTTGCGGATTGCGCGCAGGATACGCTGGTGCGTGCCGCATCGACACAGGTTGTGCGCGAGCGCGGCTTTGATCTCTTCGTCGTCCGGGCGGGGGTTCACATCGAGCAGCGCCTTGACCGACATGATGATGCCGGCGATGCAGTAGCCGCACTGGGCAGCCTGCTCGGCGATGAATGCCTGCTGCAGCGGGTGCAGACGGTCTTCACACGCAATGCCTTCGATGGTCGTAATGGATTTGCCCGCGGCCGCGGAAAGCGGCAGGTCGCACGAGGGCACCGCCTTGCCGTCCACGATCACCATGCATGCGCCGCACTGCCCGAGCCCGCAGCCGAAGCGCGCGCCCTTCAACTTCAAATCGTTTCGCAGCACATAGAGCAATGGCGTTTCGGAATCCGCGTCGACCACGCGCGGTGTACCGTTCACGTTTATCTTCACACCCATGGTATCCGTTCCGAAGTTTAGATTTTTAAAAACAGGACGTTAATTCCGTACGACGAAAATGAGCGGAGGCTGCGCGCCACTTGCTGCGACGTCTCGTTTTTTGCATGCATTAGGACTATACTGAGTTCGTGTTCGACTGCCGAATGGAGGACTCCACCCATGATGATCCTCGATGTCGAAGCGCTCAAGGAACGCATCAACCAACTTCACATTGAGCACCGCGACCTAGACGACGTGATTTCCCGACTCTGTCAAAGCCCCGCCCAGGACCAGCTTCAGCTTCAACGCCTCAAGAAACGCAAGCTTTATCTCAAGGACCAGATTGCCCTGCTCGAGCGCCAGTTGACGCCCGATATTCCGGCATAAACGGCATTCTTCTGCACGCTATCGAACCCGCACTGCCGGGTTCGGCATCAGGCGTGGAATTCTAGCGTAAGTCATACCGGTCGCACCGTCATGCTGCACGGCGACCGATGTGCAGCGCGAGTATCACGGCGAACGCTCCCAGCAACACGAACCAGAGGAGCGACCATTCCGCGATCGTGAGTCCGAGGAAGCGCCAACCGGTTTCGGCGCATTCACCGGATCCCGAGAGGATCTTCTCGAGCGCCTGGCTGAGCGGAAACTTGCGCAACATGTATTCGAGACCGGGGCCGCATTCGGGAACGCGATCCTTGGGCAGATGCTGCAGCCATACATGGCGCGTCGCGATGGCCGCGCCTCCCGCGGCAACCAGCACAGCGAGACCGCTGTAGAGCGCGCTGCCGGCTTTGCCCGGTCCGTGCAGCGCCGCAATCAGAAAGACGGCGCCCAGTCCGAAGAATGCCACGCGCTGCAGGATGCAGAGCGGGCACGGCTCCTGATACTCCACGTACTGCAGGTAGTATGCGAACGCAATGAGCGCGAAGCACGCCGCGAAGCCCGCACCGTAACCGAGTCGAATGATTGCGTTCCTGCCCATGGCCTCCGATCCGCTCACAGGTACGCGAGCAGCCGCCCGCATGTTATGACGCCCAGCCAGATCGCGAGCGAGGCGCCCGCGTGCAGCTTCGCGGCGCGTGGTGTCGCGATATTAGCATCCCAGTCGCCGACGGTGCGATAAACGCCTGCGTGAAAGAGGGCGGCATTGATGCCGGCTGCGAGAATGAGCAGGAGCTTCATCTGAAACGCGCGGTTCACGAGCAAATCACTTGCGTGCGCGCTGAACATGAGGAGTCCCGTCGGCACGATGAGGAGCAACGCGCCCCATGTCCACGGCAAGACATGGCGCGCCATCTGCCGGACAGGCAGCCGGCGGGACAGCCCGAGTAGCCGCAGGTCCAACATGGCGATCGAACCCACGAGCAGGACGAAGGCTGCAATGTGCGCGATCTCCACCGCCGGATACAGCCACAGTTCGTTGCGCATCGCCATCGCGAGCGCAGACTGCTCGATCGCCGCGATCGGAGCGGGCGCCGGCGCATCGCTCATCGCAACTCGACGGTCTTTCCGTCTACCGTGATGCGTTCGGCGCGCATCTCTTCCGGCTTGTTCCGGTTGGGATAACCGACAACGCTCACCCGCACACCGTTCTTCAGCGCAGAGGCAGGCAGGCCGCGATTCGCCATGCGGGTCGGCGGAGCGAGCACCACGAACCAGGTCTTGTCCGCACTCTCGAGCCGGATGTGGCCGTGGGGATGCTCGTAGCCCGATTCGCGGATCGTGCCGGCAAGGTTGAGCGTTTTCGAACTGTCGTATTCGCTCCAGCCATGATGCGCGAGCGCCGGCCCTGCGGCGGCGAGCGATAGGGCGAAGCAGGCAACCGTACGTATCATGGGAGTTCTCGGCAGAGACTAACGTCGCGCTAGTTTACCGAAATTCGCTACACTGCCGCATCATGATCCCCGTCACTTCGGGCATCGCTCTGGACGAAAGCGAGATCGAGGAACGATTCGTGCGCGCGTCGGGCCCGGGCGGTCAGAATGTAAACAAGGTGGCCACCGCGGTGCAGCTGCGGTTCAACGTCGCGCGCTCGCGCAGCCTCCCCGACAGCGTGCGCACGCGGATGCTCGCCCTCGCCGGGCGCCGGATCGGCGCCGACGGCGTGCTCGTCATCACCGCCCAGCGGTTCCGCACGCAACGCCGCAACCGTGACGATGCGCTCGCGCGTCTCATCAGCCTGGTGCGCAAAGCGGCTGAACCCCCGAAGCCGCGCAAGCCGACGCGGCCCACCCTCGCCTCACGCGAGCGGCGGCTCGAAGAAAAACGGCGGCGGGGCGAGACCAAGCGACGGCGGCGCGGCCAGACCGAGTCGCTGTAAGAAGGGCTATGCCTTTGGCAAATATTCCGGATACCCGGAATAGTACGCGGCGCTGGTCTGTTATACCCTATCACATGCGGCGGACCTCTTGCATGTGGCGCGCATACCAACTTCCGATGAGGAGAATCGAATGAATCGAAAGACGGTTCTGGCAGTCCTGGGACTCATGATGGGCGCGGGATATACCGCAGCGGCTTGTGCGCAGGCCAAGCCCGAAACGTTGGTCAAGCAGCGGCAGGCAGCGATGGTGCTGATGGGCAAGTACTTCTATGGCGAGCTGCGGCCCATGGCGCAGGGCAAGAGGCCATATGACGCCAAGATCGTGGCGCGCGATACGGAATACCTCGATGCATTGAGCAGAATGCCTTGGGACGGTTTCGACCCGCGCACCAAGGGCGTAAAGAGCGGCGCGCTGCCGGCCGTGTTCAACGAGCCGGCGAAATTCAAGGAGGCGCAGGATCGGTTCCTGAAGGAAGTCTCGGCGCTCGTTACCACGGTGAAAGGCGGGGACGAAAGCGCGATAAAGAACCAGATCCTCGCGGTCAACAAGGCCTGCGGCAGCTGTCACGATGATTTTCGCGAGAAGCAATAACCGGCTCGACGCGCCAAGGAAGAGCCCCGCTGCGGCGGGGCTTTTCGCTTGTTGTACGGCACTATCGCGAGCACACGACACCAGCCCGGCGCGGCAGTTTTTTGCAGCGATTCTGTTAGCCATGACAAGCGCAACGGCGTTTGCGCAAGGGGATGCGCAGCGCGGTGCGTATCTTGCGAAGGCTGGCGGGTGCGTTGGGTGCCATACCGAGGCGACAAAAGATGCGGTCCCTTTCGCCGGCGGCCGCGCCATCGAGTCGCCCTTCGGCACGTTCTACGGGCCCAACATCACGCCTCATCCCACGGCTGGCATAGGGAGCTGGAAGGAGGACGACTTCGTGCGCGCCATGCGTCACGGCAAACGCCCCGACGGAGCGCATTACTATCCGTCGTTCCCCTACACTTCGTTTACACTCATCACCGATGTGGATCTGCGCGACCTCTGGGCGTACTTGCGTACGTTCCCGTCAAGCGACCGCGCCAATCGCAAACATGACCTCTCCTTTCCTTTCGGCTGGCGGCCGTTGCTCGCGGCATGGAAATGGCTCTACTTCACGCCGGGGCCGTTTTCGCCCGACCCCGCCCGGTCTGCACAGCTGAACCGCGGCGCCTATCTCGTCACGGCCCTCGGCCACTGCGGCGAATGCCATACGCCGCGCAACTTCCTCGGCGCTCCCGAGGCGGATCGCTTCCTTGCAGGCGGCGAGATGGGCGGCAAGAGGATCCCGAACCTCACGCCCACGCGGCTCAAGAAATGGGGTGACGAGGAGCTCAAGGAATTCCTGGTGAGCGGGCTGACGCCCGACGGCGACGCGGCGTCCGAAATGATGGAAGAAGTGATACGCAACACGACGAGTCAACTCACGCCCGAAGACCTCGCCGCCATGATCGCGTATCTGCGCACGCTGCCGCCGCTCCCCGAGGCAAAGCGCTGATCCGCCGGCATGCGCCCGCAATCAGTGCGCGTCTCTCACCTGCACCGTGTGCGTTGCGAGCCGCGCGCCATTCCAGAGATGCAGCTGATACGCCGGCTGTTCGCCGGTGATAACCGGTTCCGCATCCTCACGCGGGTCGGCAACGTACTGGAATGCGCTGCTGGGGCAGACAGCCACCGCAGTGCCGCGCCAGTTCATCAGCACGCTGCGATGCACATGCCCGCAGCATACGCGGTGGACGATAGGATAGCGGTCGATGAGCGCGCCCAGCCTGGCGGCGTCCTCACTGGCCAGCGCAATCCTGTCCATGTACGGTATGCCGGTCTCGCACGTCGGATGGTGCACGAATACCACGCTCGGGCAGTACGGCGACGAGGCGAGCGTGCGTTCGAGCCACTCGAGCTGATGCGCGCCCAGCGCACCGCCGTCTGTACCCGGCACGACGCTGTCCAGCATGATGAGCCGCAGTCCCTTCACCTGCACCGTGTAACAGAGCTCCCCCTGTGCGGGAAGGTAGGCGTGATCGCCGAATGCCGCGCGCAACGCCGAGCGCTCGTCGTGATTGCCGGGAATGAGATAAACGGGCAGGAGGAGCGGCGCGAGGAGCTCCCGCAGAAACGCGTATTCCACCGCGGAACCGGTATTGACGAGATCGCCGCTCACCACCAGCGCGTCAGGGCGTACCGGGAGTTGCATGAGGCTCTCCACGCAGCGCCGGAGACACGCCGCCGTGTCGACGCGCCCGAAGAGGCGCTCGCCGGGTGCGCCGACATGCAAATCGGAAATCTGCGCGATGATGGCTGCAAGCACTTGGCTGGTGCCGTAAACCGGCCGCGGGGTGCCGCTGCGGCGCTTACCCGGAGTTTGACCTCGGCGGCAACGCCGGTTCAATCGACTTTCGCTGCGACACCACCTGAAGCTTTTCCTGCGTCGAGTGTGGCGGCAGCAGTCTTGCGATCCGTTGACGCAGTTGCGGCGCCTGCGACTGCGCCATGCGCGCGAGCCGCGCATAGTCCGTCTTCCCGCTCGGCAGCAGGGGCACCTCGCGGATTTTCACGATCTCCCGCGGGACCGCGAGATCCCTGCTCCCCGCCGCACGCGCGGCTTTCTGAAGCGCGATCCGGTCGAGCGCGGAATCGGTGCTAAAAAGCACCGTCGTTTCGCCTCCATACTCTTCCACCTTCAGCACGGCGGCGTGGAAATGCGCCGGCGATGCCCGGCGCGCGATGTGCTCGACGTGATCGAGCGAAACCATCTCGCCCGCTATCTTGGCGAACCGGCGCATGCGCCCGTGGATCGTGACAAAGCCGTCGGCGTCGATCTCGACCACGTCGCCGGTGTCGTACCATCCCGGCCCCTGCGTCGAGCGGCACGTGCGCAGCACACCCGGCTCGTCCGCGACATAGTGACCCAGCATGAGGTTCGGGCCGCGCAGATGCAGCACGCCGCCCGCTTCGATGCCCGTCACCGGCTCGATCCGATGCTCGATTCCGGGGAGCAGCCTTCCAACCGACCCGGCACGATAGGCGGTCGGCGTCGCAAGTGAAATGACGGGCGCGCATTCGGTGCATCCGTAGCCCTCATAGATGCGCAGCCCAAACTTATCCAGCCACACGCGCGCGACTTCCGGGGAAAGCTTTTCGCCGCCCGAGATCACGTATCGCAGGCGTGAAAAATCGGCCGGATGCGCGTGCGCCGCGTAATACGACAGGAACGTGCTCGTCCCGAAGAGCACCGTGCAATCTCTGCGATAGGCGATGTCGGGTATCGCGCGGTAGTGCAGCGGCGAAACGTAAAGATAGAGCCGGGTGCCGGTGAGGAGCGGCAATGCCATCCCGGCGGTGAAACTGTAAGCGTGATAGAGCGGCAACGGATTCAGAATTTTGTCGTCCGGAGTGAACTCGATCACCGTTCGCATCTGCACGACATTGGCGATGATCGCCCGATGCGGCAGCACGACGGCTTTCGGCTCGCCATCGGAGCCTGAAGTGAGCAGCACCACTGCGGGCCCGGACGACGCTTGCCGGGCAATGACCTTCCTGGGAAAACGCAGCGCATAGGCGACGAGCCACAGCTTGTCGTTCCATCGGAACCGCGGACGCAAGTCTTCGAGATAGACGATGCTGCATCCGGCGAGCGCGTCGAGCAGGGGTTGCAGCCGCGCCTGCTCGATGAAACGCCGCGACGTGATGACGGTGCGCACGCCTGCCGCGGCTCGCGCAGCCTTCGCAGCGGCGACGCCGCCGCTGTAATTGAGCATCACCGGAACACATCCCGCGGCGCTCAGGCCCAGGATCGTCTGCACAGTGATCCCGAGGTTGGGCAAGAGCACGCCAACCCGCTCGTCGCCGGTGGTAAACCGCCGGAACAAACGCATCAGGGCCAGGCTGGCGCGCAGGATCGCCCCATACGTCTGCGTCCCCTGCTTCGGGTCCTCGATGATTGCGGTATTGCGGCCGTGCTCGATGCAGGCTCGGAGAAACGACTCGAAGAGTGGCCGGTACGCGTACGCCGCAACCGCCGCCTCCTGCATCACAGCCGTGAGCTGACGTGTTGCGTGGAGCCGGCGCTCGCGCGCCGCACCGGCGCGCAGCGCTTCGATACTGCGTGCCGCCAGCACCTGCACGGCAAAGCCATTCAGCGCGTGCGCAACAAACCGCGCGAACTGCCCTCGCCGTGCGCCGCCCGGCGATTCGCCGATTTCGACCGGGACGACTGCGGCGCCGGTCTTGGCCGCGGCAAGCGCGGGCACGGGATACACCTTCGCCACGGCGCTCGAGCGAGCCACCCTGCCCTCGGGAAAGAGCACGACGGCACGGCGGGCGCGGAGCAGTTTGAGGATCGGTTTAAGGGAAGCTGCATGCCCGACATCGAGGATTTCGTGCGGAAGCCAGCGCAACGCCCACCGCATGAGCCAGCTTTGCGTGTCCTGTGGCGGGACAATGACAACGGCATCGCGACCGAGCGCAAGGCCGAGCAGCAGGGCGTCGAGCCGCGAACGATGGTTCGACACGATCATGACGGGCTTTCCCTTTTCGCGCGCGTACGCCGCGCCCGACAACCCGACGCGAAATACCGCCCGCAGGAAAAAAATCATCAAAGCGCGCATGACAATGTGTTAGGGATGCGGAAGCTCCAGCGAAAGTTTCCTTCTAACCTTTCCCACAGCAAAGGTCAACGAAATCCGGCGCTTGTTGAATCCACTTAAGGTGGCGCGACGTGACATCATGCCTGCTGCATGTGAAAAAGGCCGAGCTAATCTGAGAACTTACAATGACAATCTCATACAAATTATTGACCGGAAATAGAAAAATATAAATCTATCAAAGTGTTAGATTTGCTTTTTTAGATTGCGACGCCTAAATTTTCCGGTAAGACTGCCTTAAAACAAGGAAGTCGTTCACAAAGACCACAACGTCATTGACCGGGAGAGACAGATGGACATGAACATTCCGCAAGCACTGCTCGAAGCCCCCCGTTCCGCTTTTGTCCGGGTCGGCGAGCAGAACGTCACCGAGTACTACTTCTCGGAGCAACTTTCCGCGCACTACGATCGCGGCCTGCATGCGATGTGGCTGCGTTGGAACCCGGCCCCCCGCCCGAATTTCAACCCGAAGCTGCTGAGCGATCTCGACCGCTATTGCCGGTTCCTCACACAGACCGGCGGCATCCTCAACGACCAGGGCGAAGAAGTTCCGATTTCGTACGCGATCCTCGCGTCCCGAGTGCCCGGCGTGTTCAACCTCGGCGGCGACTTGAGCCTCTTCACCGAGCTCATCGACCGGGAGGACCGTGATGGGTTGCTGCGCTACGGGAAAGCCTGCATCAACGTGCTCTATCGCAACTACCTCGGGCACGATCTGCCGATCATCACCATTTCGCTGATCCAGGGCGAATGCCTGGGGGGCGGATTCGAGGCCGCGCTTTCCAGCGATCTCCTGATTGCGGAACGCCAGGCGCGCTTCGGTTTCCCCGAAATCCTGTTCAATCTCTTCCCCGGTATGGGGGCGTATTCGTTCCTCGAGCGCCGCATCGGCAAGCGGGCGACCGAGAGCCTGATCACGAGCGGCAAGATCTACACCGCGGGCGAGATGCACGACTTGGGCGTGGTGGACATGGTGGTGGACGAGGGGCGCGGGGAAGAAGAGGTGGCCGCCCTCATCCGGGCCCGCCAGAAAAGCCGTAATGCGCTGGCCGGCATTGCTGCAGCGCGGCGCTGCGTGCACAAGCTCGATTATGCCGAACTGCTGGGCGTGGTGGAGGCTTGGGTGGATACGGCGCTGCGCCTTTCCATACGTGATGTCAAGCTCATGCAGCGTCTGGTGACGCGCCAGACAGGGCTCGGGGAACCCCGCCAGGTGGTGCATTGAGCCGGGTTTCCGGGGGCGCGGCGTGAAATATGCCACAGTCGGGGTTCACGTACTCCCTGCACGAGACCACCCTGCACCGCGCAGGTCTGGTAAACTCATGACAAAAATCAGAAAACGCGCCCGGCACGCAACCGGGCGCATGCCCGCTTCAACTATCAGAAAGGGCAGGGGCAGGGTGTCCAGGGGACAGGCGGAATACACGATACAGCAGACTTCTGAGCTGCTGGGTATTCCCATTCAGAAGCTGCGTCGCTGGGACGAACAGGGTGTGCTCATCGCGTTGCGCACGAACGGTGGGCACCGCCGTTATTCCAAGGACCTGATCGACCGGCTTGCCGTGTCGCTGCTCAACTCCGGCGCCGAGAAGAGCTCGCGCGAGCTCGCGACCATCAAGCGCTCGCTCGCAGAAAAGCGCCGCATCATCCAGCTGCTGGTCGAGAGCGAGAACCGCTATCGCGACCTCGTGGAAACCTCTCACGATCTCATCTGGACGACCGACGCGCAGGGCCGCTTCACCTTCCTCAACAATGCCGCGCACGACATACTGGGCCTCGCCCCCCGTGAACTCGCCGGACGCTGCTTCTTCGATTTCGAGGCCGAATCCTCGCACGTCTCGAACCGGCGCTTCCTTGCGACGTTGAAGCGCAAGGGCGAGATCAAGAACTACGTGACGCACCTGCGCACCGCCCACGGCGAGGATCGCTGGATCGGGATCAACGCACGGGTCGTGCTCGACGAGAACGGCACGCCGTTCGGCATTCGCGGCACCGCGCGCGACATCACCGAGCAGTATCTCGCTACCCAGCGCGTCGAGCACATGGCGTTGCACGATGTGCTCACCGACCTCCCGAACCGGCTGAGCCTGCAGCAGAGCATCGAAGCGGCGATGATGGAAGGCAGCGTCGGCGCCCTCCTCTTTCTCGACATCGACCACTTCAAGTACGTCAACGACAACTTCGGCCATCGCGCCGGCGACCAGCTCATCGTCGGCGTGGGCAGCGTATTGCGGGACCTCACGCGCACGCGCGACGGCGAGCTTTACCGGCTGGGCGGCGACGAGTTCGCCATCCATCTGCCCGGGGGGCTGCGCCAGCAGGCGGTCGACGCTGCGGAAAAGGCGCTGGACGCGATCGCCCACTACCGCTTCCAGGCAAGCGAGCAGAAGGTGATTTCCAACCTGAGCGTCTCGATCGGCATCGCGCTTTACCCGTTTCACGGAAGCGACCTACCCGCCCTGCTCTCGAACGTGGACATCGCGATGTACCAGGCGAAGGACTCGGGGCGCAACCGCTACATCCTCTCCGACCAGGCGTCCGAAAACCTCCGCAGCACGCACAAGCGCGTGCACTGGGCGAAGCACCTGCGCGATGCGCTCGACGAGGACCGGCTGATCCTGTTCTCCCAGCCGGTGGTGCGCCTTTCCGACCAGAAGCCGGTCCACCACGAGATACTGGTGCGCATCCGCGAGGACGACGGACGGCACATCCTGCCCGGCCACTTCATCGAGATCGCCGAATCTCTCGGGCTCGTGCAGGAGATCGACCTTTGCGTGGTGGAAAAGCTGCTCGCGTTCATGCGCCGCAACCAACAGTTCGGAAAGAAGCTGCGCTACTTCGTCAATCTCTCGCGCGTCAGCATTTCCGACCAGCGCTGGATCAAGCGCTTCATCCAGCTCTTGCGGGAGAGCCGCGCGGATCCGAGCCAGCTCGTCTTCGAGATCACGGAAACGGCGGCGATGTCGGAAATCGACGTGACGCTGACTTTCATCCGGCAGCTGAAGGAAATGGGATGCCGCTTCGCGCTCGACGATTTCGGCGCCGGGTTCAGCTCCTTCTATTACCTTAAGCGCTTCGAGGTCGATTACCTGAAGATCGACGGCAGCTTCATACGGGACCTCGCGGTCGACGAAGGCAGCCGCATCTTCGTCCGCGCGCTGAACGATGTCGCGCGCGGCCTGAGCAAGCAGGTGATAGCCGAGTGGGTGGAAACGCCTGAGGTGCTGAAAATCCTCACCGACATGGGCGCGCAGTACGGTCAGGGTTATCTCTTCCAGCGCCCGCAGCCCCTCGAGCACGCCGTGGAGCCGCTTCGCGCCCGCGCCTGCTAGTTGCAGCGGTGTGCGCTACACAGCCCGGAGCATCCGGTCGAGCCACATGAGGCCGATGATCGCCTTCACGTCGGTAATCGCGCCCTGCCGCACCCATTCCAGCGCCTGATCGATGGGAGTGGGAAGAACTTCGAGGAATTCCCCGTCCTCGGGCCCGCTCCCGACGTGTGTCAGATCGCGCGCGAGATAGAACTCGATTCGCTCGTCAGAGTAGCCGATGCACGGATGGAGCGTGGTGACATGCTGCCAGCTCGCGGCCTCATAGCCGCACTCCTCCACGAGCTCGCGCCTGGCGGTTGCAAGCGGGTCCTCGCCCGGCTCCATCTTCCCGGCGGGCACTTCGATGAAATGGCGGCGGAGCGGGTAACGGAACTGCCGCACGAGGATGACCGTGCGCGCATCGAGCAGCGGCACCATCATCACGGCGCCCGGGTGCCTGATGTATTCCCGGACCGCGGGCTTGCCGTCAGGACGCCGGATTTCGTCCCGGAACACCTCGAAGAATCCGCCGCGATACACCACTTCGGACGAAACCGTCGTTTCCGTGAAGTCGGCATGCTTGTCGGTCATGATGAGCTTTCGTAAGCGGTGAGCGGTGTTTACCGACTCAGAGCGACACCTGAATCGAATAGAGGCAGAGCGCCATCAGCGGTCCGGGCAGAATGCCGAAGAAGAGCATCGCGAGGCCGTTCAAGCTCATCACCACGTGGACGTCCGCACGCGGCTTGAGCGGCGCGGTGTCCAACGGCGTGTCGAAATACATGAGCTTCACCACGCGCAGATAGTAAAAGGCGCCGATCAGCGCGAAGACGACCGCGACGACGGCAAGCCATACGTAGCCCGCATTGATCACCGCCTGCAGCACGGACAGCTTGGCGTAGAACCCGACCGTCGGCGGCACGCCCGCCATGGAGAACATGAGCAGCAGCATCACGAACGCGTACCAGGGGCTGCGCTGGTTGAGCCCCCGGAAGTCCTCGAGGTTCTCGGCTTCGAACTCCGCGCGGGAGAGCACCATGATCATGCCGAACGCGCCGATGTTCATCGCCACGTACACCAGGACGTAGAACATGCCCGACCCGTAGCCGTTCAAGTCGCCGGAAAGAATGCCGAGCAGCAGGAAGCCCATGTGCGAGATCGTCGAATAGGCGAGCATGCGCTTCAGATTGGTCTGCGCGATCGCCACGAGGTTGCCGATCGCGAGCGAGAGCACCGCCATGACGACCAGCATCTGCTGCCATTCGATGAGCAGCGTCTCGGCGCCCAGCCCCTGTACGAGGAGCCGCATGATGAACGCGAACGCCGCGAGCTTCGGCGCCGAGCCGATGAAGACGGTGACCGCGGTCGGGGCGCCATGATAGACGTCGGGCACCCACATGTGGAACGGCACGGCGCCCAGCTTGAACCCGATGCCCGCGACGACGAAGACAAGCGCGAATATGAGCACCGCTTCCTTGCCGCTGCCGTCGAAGATCGCTTCCGCAAGCCGCGTGATTTCGAGCGTACCGGTCGCGCCGTAGAGCATCGACATGCCGTAGAGCAGCATCCCGGAGGCGAGCGCGCCGAGCACGAAATATTTCATCGCGGCCTCGGTCGCCGTGGCGGAATCGCGTTGCAGGGCCACCATCGCGTAGAGCGAGAGCGTCATCAGCTCGAGCCCGAGGTAGAGCGTGAGGAGATGGTTCGCCGAGATCATGACCATCATGCCGATCGTCGAGAACAGCGTCAGCACGAAGAATTCCCCCCGGAACATCCCGCGCGCGGCAAGGTATGGCCGTGAATACACGAGTATCCCCATCACGCCGAGATACACGAGCAGCTTCAGCACGTCCGACATGACGTCGTCCACGAACATGCCGCTGAAGGTGTAGGCGGGCTCGATGCGCAGCGTGAGCCACGTGATCGCAATCGCCCCCGCAAGCGCAAACTGGGTGAGCGCGTACGTCACGATGCGCCTCTCGTCGCTCACGAAGAGGTCCGCGAGCAGGATCACGCATACCATGAAGAGCAGAAAGAGCTCCGGGTATGCGGGCCACAGGGGAAGGATGTATTGCATGGCGGAGTCTCGCTACGGGGTCTGCAGCTTGGTCTGCGAGGCGTGGGCGAGGAGCTCGTTCAGCGAGGTGTGCAGGACCTCGGCAAACGGAGCGGGATAAAGCCCCATCGCAAGCACCGCGACGGCGAGCAGGCCGAGCACGAGGAACTCCCGTGCGCTCACGTCCTTGAGCGCCGCCACCCGGGCATTTGCGGCCGGCCCGAACATCACGCGCTTGTACATCCACAGCGTGTAGGCGGCGCCGAATACCAGCGTGCTCGCCGCGGCGAACGCATACCAGAAGTTGACCTGCACGGCGCCCATGATGACCAGAAACTCGCCCACGAACCCGCTCGTGCCCGGAAGCCCTGAATTCGCCATGGCGAACAGCATGAACAGCGCCGCGAACACCGGCATGGTGTTGACGACCCCGCCATAGTCGGCGATTTCCCGGGAGTGGACCCGGTCGTAGAGCACGCCGACGCAGAGGAACAGCGCTCCGGACACGAAGCCGTGGGAAATCATCTGGACCACGGCGCCTTCCATGCCGTGCGGGTTGAAAATGAAGATCCCGAGTGTCACGAACCCCATGTGCGAGATCGACGAGTAGGCGATCAGCTTCTTGAGATCCGACTGCACGAGCGCCACCAGTCCGATATAGACCACGGCGATGAGCGACAGTGCAATCACGAAGCCGGCGAGGTAATGGCTCGCGTCGGGGAGGATCGGCAGCGTGAGTCTGAGGAAGCCGTAGCCGCCGAGCTTCAGCATGATGGCGGCGAGCACGACGGACCCTCCGGTTGGCGCCTCCACGTGCGCGTCGGGGAGCCAGGTGTGCACCGGCCACATCGGCACCTTGACTGCGAATGCCATGAAGAACGCGATGAAGATCAGCACCTGCTCGACAAGCGACAGCGGCAGCTCGTAGTAGTCGAGGAGGGAGAAGCTCCCCTGCGAGACGTTGTAGAGGTAGATCAGCGCCACCAGCATGAGGAAGGAGCCGAGTAGCGTATAGAGGAAGAACTTGAGCGCCGCATAGACCCGGTTCGACCCGCCCCAGACGCCAATGATGATGAACATCGGGATCAGCGTCGCCTCGAAGAACACGTAGAAGAGGAGCGCATCGAGCGCGCTGAAGACGCCGTTCATGAAGCCCGAGAGGAACAGGAAGGCCGCCATATACTGCGCAACCCGTTCCTCGATCACGCGCCATCCGGCGATGACCACCAGAACCGTGGTGAAGCTGTTGAGCAGGATGAGCAGCAGCGAAACGCCGTCTATGCCGAGGTGGTAGTTGACGTTGAAGCTCTCGATCCAGGGCGCGAACTCGACGAACTGGAAGCCGCTCGCGGCAGGGTCGAACTCGCGGTATAGCGGAAGCGTGACAAGGAAACCCAGCAGCGAACCGACGAGCGCGATGGCTCGCGCAAGAGGTGCGTTGCGATCCGATCCGGTGGCGAGCACCAGTGTGCCGGCGACGATCGGCACCCAGATCGCAAGGCTCAGTAGCGGAAGGCCGAAAAGCATGGAGGTCAGCGTCTTCTTCTTGGCTTTTAAAGGACGAAAATCATGGTGAGGAGGACCAGAACGCCGAAGATCATCGCAAAAGCGTAGTTGTAGATGTATCCGGTCTGTATCCTGCGCATCACCGTCGCGAACCATGCGACGAGGCGCGCCGAGCCGTTCACGAAAAGGCCGTCGATCACGCCCACATCGCCGCGCTTCCAGAGACCGGTGCCGACGCGCACCGCGCCGTCGCCGAAGATCTTCTGGTAGGCCTCGTCGAACCCGTACTTGCGCTCGAGAATGGTGTAGAGCACTCCCGCTTTCGCGCGGATGATGTTGGCCAGATCGGGACGGGCGAGATAGAGCCATGCCGCTGTGGCGATGCCCGCGAGCGCGAGCCAGAACGGGAGCGTCGCGAACGCGTGGGTCATCATGCCCCATACGCCATGAAACTCGCGACCGAGCTCGGCCAGCACGTCGTGATCGGGCCTGACGACGATCGCCTCGCCAAAATAGCCGCCGAACAGCACGGGGCCGATCAGCCACCCCGCGGCGATGGACGGAATGGCGAGCAAAACCAGCGGCACCGTGACGACGGGCGGCGACTCGTGCGGCACGGCGTGCGCTTCATGCGCGCCTCCGGCGTGCCCGCCGTGGTGCGCATCGCGGAAGCGCTCGGGCCCGTGGAACGTCATGAACACGAGGCGGAAGGTGTAGAGCGCGGTCACGAAGACGCAGGTGACGACGCAGAAATAGGCAAAGCCGGCGCCCGGCACCGAGGAGAGGTGCACGGCTTCGATGATGGTGTCTTTCGAAAAGAAACCGGCAAATCCCGGTATGCCCACGCTCGAAATGGCGCCGATCAGCACCGTCCAGTACGTGATCGGCATGTAGCGGCGCAACCCGCCCATCTTGCGCATGTCCTGCTCGTGATGCAGCGCGATGATGACCGAGCCGGCGCCGAGGAAGAGCAGTGCCTTGAAGAACGCGTGGGTCACCAGGTGGAAAATCCCGGCCGCATAGGCCGAGGCACCGAGCGCAACGGTCATGTACCCCAACTGGGAGAGCGTCGAATATGCGACCACGCGCTTGATGTCGTTCTGCACGATCGCGACGAGCGCCATGAACAGCGCCGTGATGGCGCCGATGACCATCACGACCGACAGCGCCGTTTCCGAAAACTCGTACAACGGCGACATGCGGGCCACCATGAAGATGCCGGCCGTCACCATCGTCGCGGCGTGGATGAGCGCGGAGATCGGCGTCGGGCCTTCCATGGAATCGGGCAGCCACACGTGCAGCGGGAACTGCGCCGACTTGCCCATCGCGCCGATGAAAAGGAGGATGCAGATCACGCTCATCAGCGACCAGGTTGCGCCCGGGATGAGTTCGATGGTGTTGTCCGCGAGCTTCGGCGCCGCTGCGAACACGGCCGAATAATCGAGCGTGCCGAAATACATGAGGATCAGCCCAATGCCGAGCAGGAACCCGAAGTCGCCCACGCGGTTGACGAGGAACGCCTTCAGGGCCGCGTAGATCGCGCTCGGGCGCGTGTACCAGAAACCGATCAGCAGGTATGAGACGAGCCCCACGGCTTCCCAGCCGAAGAAGAGCTGCAGGAAGTTGTTGCTCATGACGAGCATGAGCATCGAAAAAGTGAAGAGCGAGATGTAGGAGAAGAAGCGCTGGTAGCCGGGGTCGTCCGCCATGTAGCCGATGGTGTAGATGTGCACCATGAGCGAAACGAAGGACACGACAAGCATCATCGTGGCCGACAGGCGGTCGATCAGGAAACCGACCTCCAAGCTCGTGTTGCCCGACACGAGCCAGGTGTACACCACGCCGTTGTAGACGTTGCCGTCCAGCACGTCGACAAAGACGATGGCCGAAGCGACGGTGCAGACCACCATGCCGAGGATCGTGACCCAGTGCGCGCCGCGCCGTCCGATGACATGGCCGAAGAGGCCCGCCACGAGGGCGCCGGCGAGCGGCGCAAGCGGCACAACGAGATAAAGCAGCTCAGTTCCTGTCATGTTGTTTCGATGGCTGGGGCCGGCTTAGCGCGCAGCATGCGCGCGACCCTCCCGCATTCCCTTCCCTTTTCCGGTCATCCCTTCAGGCTGTCGAGCTCCTCGACGTCTATCGTGCCCAGGTTGCGGAACAGCACGACGAGAATGGCGAGCCCGATCGCGGATTCGGCGGCCGCCACTGTCAGGATGAAGAACACGAAAACCTGCCCCGCCGGGTCGTCGAGGAAATGGGAGAACGCCACGAAATTGAGGTTCACGGCGAGGAGCATCAACTCGATCGCCATCAGGAGCACGATCACGTTCCTGCGGTTGAGAAAGATGCCGACCACGCTGATCGCAAAGAGGATCGCACCGAGCACGAGGTAATGGGAAAGCGAGATCATTGCGTCTTCTCCCCGCCCGCCGTGCGCTCCGCCGGCATGGGCACCAGCCGCACCCGCTCCTCGCGCCGCGCGGCAATCTGGCGTGCCGGGTCCTGGTACCGGGTCTGTTTGCGGCGGCGCAAGGTGAGCGCGATCGCCGCCACGATGGCGACGAGCAGAATCACCGCCGCGATCTCGAACGCGTAGACGTACTCGGTGTAGATCAGCCGGCCGAGCTCCTTGGTATTGCTGTAGGCCTCAGGCAACGCGGGCGGCTCGGGCGCGCCCTCCGTGCTGAAATAGCCGCCCAGCAGCACCAGCGCCATTTCCGCCACGAGCAGGAGCGCAACCAGCGCGCCGATCGGCAGATAGCTCCAGAAATGCTCGCGTATGCGCGCGAGATTGACGTCGAGCATCATCACGACGAAGAGGAACAGCACCATCACCGCGCCGACGTAGACGAGCACGAGCGCGATCGCCAGAAATTCCGCCTGCAGCAGGAGCCAGATGCCAGCGGAGGTGAAGAACGCGAGCACCAGGAACAGCGCCGCGTGGACCGGGTTGCGCGCCGTGATCACCCGCAGCGCGGCGAACAGCAGGACCGCCGAGAAGAAATAGAAGATGAAGGCTTCGAACGTCATTTAGCGGTATGCCGCGTCCTCGGCGCGGTCCTGCGCGATCCGCGCTTCCTGCGCATCGCCGATCGCGAGCAGCATCGGTTTCGTGAAGATCAGGTCCCCGCGCTTCTCACCGTGGTATTCGAGTATGCGCGTCTCGACGATCGAATCGACCGGGCAAGACTCCTCGCAGAACCCGCAGAAGATGCACTTGGTGAGATCGATGTCGTAGCGCGTCGTGCGCCGCGTGCCGTCCGCGCGCTGCTCCGAATCGATGGTGATCGCGAGCGCCGGGCAGACCGCCTCGCACAGCTTGCACGCGATGCAGCGCTCTTCTCCGTTCGGATAGCGACGCAATGCGTGCAGCCCGCGGAAACGCGGGCTCTGCGGCGTTTTCTCCTCGGGAAACTGAACGGTGATCTTGCGCGCGAAAAGATGCCGGCCCGTCAGCATCATGCCCCTGACCAGCTCGAACAGAAGAAAAGTCCGGAAGAACCCGGCGACCCGCGACATCATAACGGCCTCCACCACACCCAGAGCGGCGTCTGCATCCAAGCGCCGAGCACGATGATCCAGGCGATCGTGAGCGGCAGAAAAACCTTCCAACCGAGGCGCATGATCTGGTCGTAGCGGTAGCGCGGGAAGGTCGCACGGAACCACAGGAAGCAGAACAGCAGCAGCGACACTTTTGCGGCGAGCCAGATGAACCCGTCCGGCAGGAAAGGCACGGGCGAGAGCCAGCCACCCAGGAACATCACGGTCGCGAGGGTCGAGACGAGAATCATGTTCGCGTATTCGGCGAGGAAGAAGACCGCGAACGCCATGCCCGAATACTCGACGTGAAAGCCGGCGACGATCTCGGACTCGCCCTCCGCCACGTCGAACGGCGCGCGATTGGTTTCCGCCACCCCGGCGATGAAATACACGAGAAAGATCGGGAAGAGCGGGATCCAGAACCAGCTGAAAAGCCCGTAGTCGCCCTGCTGCATCCGCACGATATCGCCGAGGTTGAGGCTCTGCGCGGCCATCAGCACGCACACCAGCGCGAACCCCATCGCAAGCTCGTACGACAACATCTGCGCGGCGGAGCGCAGGCCTCCCAGAAACGCATACTTGGAATTCGATGCCCAGCCCGCGATGATGATGCCGTAAACGCCCATCGAAGTGATGGCCATGATGTAGAGCAGCCCGGCATCGATGTCGGCCAGCACGCGCTCCGGCCCGAAGGGTATGACGGCCCACGCCGCGAGCGCCGGCATGATGGCCATGACCGGCGCGAGCACGAACAGGAACTTGTTGGCCCCGCTCGGGACGATGATCTCCTTCACGAGCAGCTTGAGCCCGTCGGCGATAGGCTGCGCCCAGCCGCCGAGCCAGCGTATGCCGAAGAACGTGACCCGGTTGGGGCCGTAGCGCACCTGCATCCAGCCGATCACCTTGCGTTCTGCGAGCGTCAGGTAGGCGACGCACAGCATGAGCGGGACGACGATGGCGACGATCTTCGTGAGCGTCCAGACCGCGGGCCAGGTCGGGCCGAACCAGCTTTCGAGCGTGCCGAGGATGTCCATTTTCAATTGTGCAAACTATCAGTCGATGTTTGCGCCACGAATCTCCCCTCGCCCGTGTAGCGGGAGAGGGGCGGGGGTGAGGGTGGCGCTGCGCGCATCAGACGGCCACTTTCCGCGGCGCGGCCACGCGCTCGATCTCGACGGTGCCGAACATGGGCCCGAGCCCGGCAGTTTCATCGCGGGCTGTAGCGAGACGGATGCAGTCGGCCGGCAGGCGATCGTCCACGCAAGCCGCGACAACCGCCTCACCGCCGCCCTGGCGCACCCGCAGGAAGTCCCCCTCGCGCAGCCCGAGCCGCATGTAGAGCTCGGGGCTCATCGATGCGACCGGCGGCGCGGCGGCATCGCGTGTCTTCTGCAGCGACGCCGCGCGCCGTACGATGGCATCGGCATGATAGATCGGAACTTCCGCGATGCGTTGCACGCCCTCGACTCGCGATGAGGCGAGCGTGCCCACGGCGCTCGAAGTGAGCGCATTATCGAGCTTCGTCGCGACGTTTCCATCCCCCAAGGCCGCCCGGCGCACGCTTTCCGTGCTGTCGTAGTCGAAGCCCTCGAGCCCGAGCAGGTTTCCGAGCACCCGCAGCACCTTCCAGGCCGGGCGCGTCTCGCCGAGCGGCCCTACAACGCCACTGAAGTTCTGCACGGTGCCCTCGGTGCTGACGAAAGCGCCCGCCGTCTCGGTGAAGGGCGCGATGGGCAGCAGCACATGAGCATAATCGACCGCCCTGTGCTGATACGGGCTCAGCGCGACCACGAGCTCGGCTTCGCGCATCGCGGCAAGTGCCTGCGCCGGATCGTGTGTATCGAGTTCGGCTTCGACGCCGAGCAGCAGATACGCCTTGCGCGGCTGGCGCAGCATTTCAAGCGCGCTGACGCCGCGCGGCTCGCCGCCGCAGGGTACCGCTCCGGCGAGATAGCCGCCGACGCTGTTCGCTGCTTCGCCAAGGAAGCCGAGGCGCGCGCCAGTCGTCGCGGCAAGCGCCTGCGCGAGCGCATGCAGCTGAAAAGCGTGCGGATGATGCTGCGCGAGGTTACCGAGAAACACCGCCTTGTTCTCGCCCGAGGCAAGACTCTCGGCGATGCGCTGTGCGGCTTCGGCAGGTTCGATGTTTGCGAGCGCGCTTTCCAACCCGGCCGGCGCCGCGGCGTTCTTGCTTCGAAGCGCCGCGACGAGCACCTGTGCCAGCATTTCCGGCATCGCAGACGGCGCGACGATTGCCCTGTGCGCGACACGGATCAGAAGCTCATCGTCGATGGGGTTCAACAGGCTCAACTGCGTGCCGCGTTTCGCCGCCTGTCGGAGGCGATGCGCAAGAAGCGGATGGTCTTTGCGGAGCGTGCTTCCGATCACGAGCACACGGTCGAGCTTGCCCACCTCCGCGATCTTCATGCCGAGCCACGGCGCACCACGCAGCTTTTCGTCCGCGCTGAAATCCGATTGGCGCAGCCGGAAGTCCACGTTGCCCGAGCCGAGCCCGCGGACGAGCTTCTGCAGGAGATACAGTTCTTCCAGCGTCTGATGCGGGGTCGCGAGCGCGCCGATCGCCTGTGCACCGTGCTGCTCGCGTATGCGCTTCAACTCCTTCGCGACGTATTCCAGCGCGACCGGCCATTCCACTTCCCGCCATACGCCCTCTTGCTTCAGGAGCGGACGTGCGAGGCGCGCTTCCGAGTTGAGCCCTTCGTAGGAAAAGCGGTCCTTGTCGGAGAGCCAGCACTCGTTGATCGCCTCGTTCTCGCGCGGCAGCACACGCATGACGCGGTTCTGCTTCACCTGCGCCGTGAGGTTCGATCCCAGCCCGCAATGCGGGCTTACCGAAGGACGCTGCACGAGTTCCCACGGGCGCGCGGTGTAGCGGAAGGGCTTCGAGGTGAGAGCCCCGACCGGGCACAGGTCGATGACGTTGCCGGAAAGCTCGGAATCCACTGTCTTGCCGACGAAAGTGATGATTTCTGCGTGCTCGCTGCGGCCGATCATGCCCAGTTCCATGATGCCGGCGATCTCGGTGCCGAACCGCACGCAGCGCGTGCAGTGTATGCAGCGCGTCATGTCGGTCGAAATGAGCGGCCCGAGGTTCTTGTTCACCACCACGCGCTTCTCTTCCTCGTAGCGCGAGCCGCTCGCGCCGTACCCGACGGCGAGATCCTGCAGCTGGCACTCGCCGCCCTGGTCGCAGATCGGGCAGTCGAGCGGATGGTTGATGAGCAGAAACTCCATCACGCCCTTCTGGGCATCGACGGCCTGATCGGAATGGGTCCACACCTTCATCCCGTTGGTGACGGGCGTCGCACAAGCGGGCAGCGGCTTGGGCGCCTTCTCGACCTGCACCAGGCACATGCGGCAATTGGCCGCGATGGAGAGCTTGCGGTGGTAGCAGAAGTGCGGCACGAAGATGCCGGCGCGGTTCGCGACATCCATGATCGTGCTGCCTTCCGGCACCTCGTACTCTTTTCCGTCTAATTCGATCTTGAGCATGCTCGCCCTGTCACTCGTCGCAGCGTCACACGTAATCGGGCACCACGCACTTGCCGTGCTCGATGTGGTACAGGAACTCGTCGCGGAAGTGCTTGATGAAGGCTTTCACCGGCATCGCGGCCGCGTCCCCCAGCGCGCAGATCGTGCGCCCCTGGATGTTGTCCGAGACGTCGGTCAGCAGATCGAGATCGGAAGCTTTCGCCTTGCCGCGCTCGATGCGGTCGACCACCCGGTAGAGCCAGCCGGTGCCTTCGCGACACGGCGTGCACTGCCCGCAAGACTCTTCGTAATAGAAGTACGAAAGCCGGAGCAGCGAGCGCACCATGCAGCGCGTCTCGTCCATGACGATGACGGCGCCCGACCCGAGCATCGACCCCGCCTTCGCGATCGAGTCGTAGTCCATGTCGGTCTTCATCATGATGTCGGCTGGCAGCACCGGCATCGACGAGCCGCCGGGAATGCACGCCTTGAGCTTGCGCCCGTCTCGCATCCCGCCTGCCATCTCGAGCAGCGCCACGAACGGCGTCCCGAGCCGCACTTCATAGTTGCCCGGGCGCTCCACATCTCCCGAAACGGAGAAGATCTTGGTTCCGCCGTTGTTGGGACGGCCGAGGTTGAGGAACGCTTCGCCCCCGTTCAGGATGATCCACGGCACGGCGGCAAACGTCTCGGTGTTGTTGATGGTGGTGGGCTTGCCGTAGAGCCCGTAGCTCGCAGGAAACGGCGGCTTGAACCGCGGCATGCCCTTCTTGCCTTCGAGCGACTCGAGTAGCGCAGTCTCCTCGCCGCAGATGTAGGCGCCGTAGCCGTGATGGTTGTAGAGCTCGAAGCTGAAGTCGCTGCCCAGGATATGGGACCCGACGTAGCCCGCCGCGCGCGCTTCGGCAAGCGCCTCTTCGCAGCGCTCGAACACATCCCAGATCTCGCCGTGGATGTAGTTGTAGCCGGCTGTCGCCCCCGTCGCGTAGCCGGCGATCAGCATGCCTTCGATCACGATGTGCGGGTTGTAGCGCAGGATGTCGCGGTCCTTGAAAGTACCCGGCTCGCCCTCATCCGAGTTGCAGACGAGATACTTCGCGCCCTGGTACTGGCGCGGCATGAAGCTCCACTTGAGTCCCGTGGGAAAGCCCGCGCCGCCGCGTCCGCGCAGCGCCGATTTCTTCACCTCGTTCACGATCTGTTCGGGCGGAATCTTTTCCGCAAGGATCTGTTTCAGCGCCTCGTATCCACCGCGCGCTTCGTAGTCCTTGAGCCGCCAGTTAAGCCCGGTGAGGCCTTTCAGGATGAGCGCATCCGGGCCGTAGACGTCCGGTGAAAATGGAGGAAGCGGTACGTTCATTTGCCCTTCAGTTCGTCGATCAACCGGTCGAGCCTTTCGGGCGTCATCCAGGAGAGCATCTTCTTGTTGTTGTGCAGGACAACGGGCGCGTCCCCGCACGCCCCCATGCACTCGCCTTCTTTCAGCGTGAAGCAGGCGTCCGCCGTGGTTTCGCCGAACTCGATGCCGAGCCGGCGCTTCAGATGCGCGGCCGCCGCACTCGCGCCCTGCAGCGCACACGGCAGGTTGGTGCAGATCGTGAGCTTGTGGCTGCCGACCGGCTTCAGGTCGTACATGCTGTAAAACGACGCCACCTCGTACACCGCGATGGGCGGCATGCCGAGATACTGCGCCACGAAGTCGAGCGTTTCGGTGGAAAGCCACCCTTTCTCATCCTGCGCGATGGCGAGCGCCGCCATCACCGCGGACTGCTTGCGTTCCGGGGGATACTTCGCGACCGCCTGATCAATCCTGAGTAGAGCTTCCGGCGAGAGGACCATCGGCGCGTTCATCGGTCCACTTCTCCGAAGACGATGTCCTGCGTTCCGATGATCGCTACGACGTCCGCAATCATGTGCCCGCGCGACATCTCGTCGAGCGCCGAAAGATGGACGAAGCCAGGCGCGCGGATCTTCAGGCGGTAGGGCTTATTGGCGCCGTCGGATACGAGATAGATGCCGAATTCGCCCTTGGGCGCCTCCACTGCCGCGTAGACCTCTCCCGGCGGCACGTGCATGCCCTCGGTGAAAAGCTTGAAGTGATGGATCAGCTCTTCCATGTTGGTCTTCATCGCGACGCGCGGCGGCGGCGCAACCTTGTGGCTGTCGATCATCACCGGGCCGGGATTGTTGCGCAGCCATTCGATGCACTGCTTGACGATACGATTCGACTGGCGCATCTCCTCGATGCGCACGAGATAGCGGTCATAGCAGTCGCCGTTCGTCCCGATCGGGATATCGAACTCCATGCGGTCGTACACCTCGTAGGGCTGCTTTTTGCGCAGATCCCAAAGGATGCTCGATCCTCGCAGCATGGGGCCGGTGAAACCGAGCGCGAGCGCCCGCTCCGGCGAAACGACCCCAATGCCCACCGTGCGCTGCTTCCAGATGCGGTTGTCGGTGAGCAGCGTCTCGTAGTCATCCACGTACTTGGGAAAGCGTTCGGTGAAGTTCTCTATGAAATCGAGGAGCGACCCCTGGCGGTTGCGGTTCAACTCCCGCACCGAAGCCTCGCTCCGCACGCTGGACGGCGCGTACTGTGGCATGCGCTCCGGCAGGTCGCGGTAAACGCCGCCCGGACGGTAGTACGCCGCGTGCAGGCGCGCGCCGGACACCGCCTCGTAGCAGTCCATCAGGTCCTCGCGCTCCCGGAAGCAGTAGAGGAAGACGGTCATGGCCCCGATGTCGAGAGCATGCGCGCCGAGCCACAGCAGATGGTTGAGAATCCGCGTGATCTCGTCGAACATCACGCGGATGTACTGCGCCCGTATCGGCACTTCGATGCCGAGCAGCTTCTCGATCGCCATCACGTACGCGTGCTCGTTTGCCATCATCGAGACGTAATCGAGCCGGTCCATGTACGGCACCGACTGCAGGTACGTCTTGTTCTCGGCAAGCTTCTCGGTCGCACGATGAAGCAGCCCGATGTGCGGATCGGCGCGCTCGATCACTTCGCCGTCGAGCTCGAGCACGAGCCGCAGCACGCCGTGCGCGGCGGGATGCTGCGGCCCAAAATTCAGCGTGTAATTTCTGATTTCGGCCATTGCGTCAATGTCCGTGGCACTGCTTGGCAGTGACATATGCGAAATGAATTTCGGCGCAGGCTAACTTGCGCGAGCAAGTTAAGCCCGCAAGCGGGCGGCCGAAGCCAAAATTCATCGTGTATTTTCTGATCTCGGCCATTGCTTCAATGCCCGCAGCACAGCGTGGCGGCGGCGCGGGCGAAATGAATTTCGGCGCAGGCTAACTTGCGCAAGCAAGTTAAGCCCGCACGCCGCACGGCAAGCGGGCGGCCGGAGCCAAAATTCATCGTATAGTTTCTGATCTCAGCCATCGCCGTCCTATCCCTTGCGGAATCCCTCGGTGTCGGCGTAGTTCTCTTCGCGCACGATCCGCGGCACGTTCTGCCGCGGCTCGATCGTCACCGGCTGGTAGATCACGCGCTGCTGATCCGGGTCGTAGCGCATCTCGACATGGCCTGACAACGGGAAATCCTTGCGGAACGGATGGCCCACGAAACCGTAATCGGTGAGTATGCGCCGCAGGTCGGGGTGCCCGGTGAAGACGATGCCGAAGAGGTCGAAGGCCTCGCGCTCGAACCAGTTCGCCGCAGGCCAGACGCCGAGGACGGACGGCAAGACCGGAAACTCGTCGTCCGGCGCAAACGCACGCACCCTGAGGCGCCAGTTGTGCGTGATCGACAGGAGGTGATACACCACGGCGAAGCGGCGTCCGACGAGCGGCGAATGGGGTTTCGGCATGTGTGATGCGGCTTCCGTGCGTTCGGGCACCGTGCCGTCGATCGCAGGCGCCGCACCGACTTCAGGCGCCGTTCCCCCGGTGGGCGCGTCCGCCTCCACTTCCTCCGGCTCGATTTCCGAGGTGACCTTGCCGTAAACGCTATAGTCCACGCCGCAGAGATCGATCAGCTGCTCGAAGCGCAGCTCCGGTGCAGCACGGAGCGCAATAGACGCGTCCAGCAACTGCTCCGGCGCCACGAGGATCGTGACTTCATCGAGGTGCGTGGTGACGCGGGCGAGCCTGTCGCCGAGCACCGCGCCGAGATTGGCGACGAGAGTTTCCAGGCGTGAGGGCATTTAACGGGCGATGGTGTTGGTCCGCTTGATCTTGTTCTGCAACTGCACGATGCCGTAGAGGAGCGCCTCGGCGGTCGGCGGGCACCCCGGCACGTAGATGTCGACCGGCACGATACGGTCGCAGCCGCGCACGACCGAGTACGAATAGTGATAGTAGCCGCCGCCGTTCGCGCACGAGCCCATCGAGATCACCCACCGTGGCTCCGCCATCTGGTCGTAGACCTTGCGCAGCGCCGGCGCCATCTTGTTGCACAGCGTGCCGGCCACGATCATGACGTCGGATTGTCGAGGGCTCGGGCGGAAGATGATACCGAAGCGGTCGAGATCGTAGCGTGCGGCTCCCGCGTGCATCATCTCCACGGCGCAGCACGCGAGCCCGAAGGTCATCGGCCACAGTGACCCGGTACGCGTCCAGTTGATCAGCTTGTCCGCAGTCGTGGTGATGAAGCCTCTTTCGCTCAGATTTTCAGGTGCACCCATATCAGTCCTTACCGCGGCTCACGCGGGCGCCTCCGAAAACCTTATTGATCACTTCCCGCATATCGGTGTCGGCGCCTGCGCCGCTCGCCGGTCGCATCCCGCAAGCGGGCCCCTGCTCCGCGGCTCGCGTCGCTACTCCCACTCGAGCGCTCCCTTCATCCATTCATAGACGAAGCCGACCACGAGGATCGTCAGGAACAGCAACATCGCGAGGAATCCGAAGAGCCCGATTTCCTGCAGCACGACCGCCCAGGGGAAGAGAAAGGCGATTTCCAGGTCGAAGAGAATGAACAGGATCGCGACGAGGTAATAGCGCACGTCGAACTTCATGCGCGCGTCTTCGAACGCCTCGAAGCCGCACTCGTACGGCGAAAGCTTCTCGGGGTCGGGACGATGGACGCCGAGCAGGCGGCTCAGCCCTCCTCCAAGGAGCACGGGAACCGCGCCGAAGCCGATTCCAACGAGTATGAAGAGGAGTATCGGGAAGTAGTTTTCCAGCATCGGGCTCAGAAACTCGGTGCTCGCGCCCTCACGCGCACCTGCTTTCCTCTTTCGACCATCGAACGCTCACCCTGTTCGAAAGCAGCGCCGCCTCCGGCGGGTGTCGCTGCCCGGTTATGAATCATGGTGCCGACGGTGAGACTCGAACTCACACGGCTTTCGCCACCGCCCCCTCAAGA
>CAMPGR010000027.1 GCA_946885605.1 uncultured Pseudomonadota bacterium | reverse complement strand
GCTGCTCGATGCCGGCGAACCGGGCAAGCGCCTCGGTCACGATTGCATCAACCTCCTGCATGAGTGAGCACGAAACCTCAAAAAAAAGGAGGCTCGGCGCCTCCTTTCACGCGCGATGAGCTTCAGGCGCCGAGACTGGCCTTCGCCGTCTCGACGAACTGGCCGAACGCAGGCTTATCGAACACGGCAATGTCCGCGAGCACCTTGCGATCCACCGCTACCGCCGCCTTCTTGAGCCCGTTCATGAAGACACTGTAGGTCATGCCGTGCTCGCGCGCGGCCGCGTTGATGCGCGCGATCCACAACGCGCGGAAGTCGCGCTTGCGGTTGCGGCGATCGCGATAGGCATACTGCCCGGCGCGCATGACCGCTTCGTTGGCAACGCGAAATACGTTTCTGCGACGGCCGCGATAGCCCTTGGCCTGCTGCAGGACCTTCTTGTGCGCCGCGCGGGCGATTACGCCTCGTTTGACTCTTGGCATGGCAGCTCTCCCTCAGTACGGCAGCATCACGCGCAGCGCGCGTGCGTTCGATTCGTGCGCCGGAGTGGTGCCGCGCAGATGACGCTTGCGCTTCCTGCTCTTCTTAGTGAGGATGTGGCGCAGATTGGCTCTGCTGCGCTTGAAGCCGCCGTTACCCAGCTTCTTGAAGCGCTTCGCAGCGCCGCTCTTGGTTTTCAACTTCGGCATGATGACTCCTGTCCATGTTTTGTCCATGTTTTAGCCTGGCGCCGGGCGCCCTTCGTCGCCGCCGAAAGGACTTCACGAAGCCCGGACACCACTTCTTTACGAACTACTTCTTGCCAACCTCGACCGGCGCTTCGCGCCGGGATGGGGTGGCCGCCGCAGGTGTCGCGGCAGCGGCTCTGGCCGCCGGGGCCGCCGGCTTGGGCGCAGAAACAGAACGCGGAGCGCCCTTGCCGCCCTTCTTCGGGGACAGCACCATAACGAGCTGCCGTCCTTCCATCTTCGGAAACTGCTCGACGACGCCGTACGGTTCGAGATCCGCTTTCACCCGCTCGAGCAATCGCACCCCGATCTCCTGGTGCGCCATTTCGCGGCCCCTGAATCGCAACGTGACCTTGGTCTTGTCGCCTTCCTCGAGAAAGCGGATCAGATTCCGCAGCTTGATCTGGTAGTCGCCTTCGTCGGTTCCTGGCCGGAACTTGATTTCCTTGACGACGATCTGCTTCTGCTTGAGTTTCGCTTCGTGCCGCCGCTTGCTCTCACGGTACTTGTACTTACCGTAATCCATAATGCGGCACACCGGCGGCTTCGCCTGCGGTGCGATTTCCACGAGGTCGAGTTCCGCTTCTTCAGCCAGCTTGTTTGCGGCCGCAATGCTCAAGATGCCCACCGGCTCTCCTGAGGCACCTATGACCCGGACCTCCGGCGCAGTGATCTCACCGTTGATGCGGGCTTCGCGCTCCTGAGCTATAAGTAAACTCCTTGGTCCAATCCGTCTTACGCTGCGCGCCCGAGTTGCGCCACCTCGGCCTGAAGCCGGGCGACGAAGGCCTCCAGAGCCATCTGGCCCAGATCCTCGCCTTTACGGGTACGCACAGCAACCTGGTTCGCCGCCATCTCCCGGTCGCCCACGACGACCTGGTAGGGCAGCTTCTGCAAACTATGTTCGCGAATCTTATAGGAAATTTTCTCGTTCCTCAAGTCAGGCTCGGCACGCAGGCCCGCCTTGACCAGCGCTTGCGTCACGTGCTCCGCATAGCCGGCCTGATGCTCCGAAATGTTCATCACGACAACCTGCACCGGCGCGAGCCAGAGCGGCATCGCGCCGGCATAATGTTCGATCAGAATGCCGATGAAGCGTTCGAACGATCCCAATATCGCCCGGTGCAGCATCACCGGCGTGCGACGCGTATTGTCGTCGGCCACGTACTCGGCTCCGAGCCTGCCGGGCATCGAGAAATCGAGCTGCAGCGTCCCGCACTGCCAGAGGCGGCCGAGGCTGTCTTTCAGCGAGAACTCGATCTTGGGGCCGTAGAACGCGCCCTCCCCCGGATTGAGCTGCCACGCGAGGTGCCGCGCGTCCAGTGCCGCCTTGAGCGCGGCTTCGGCACGATCCCATACCGCGTCGTCGCCCACGCGCTTGGGCGGGCGCGTCGAGAGCTTCACGAGGATTTCATCGAAGCCGAAGTCGGCGTAGACGCGCTGGAGGAGATCGATGAAGCGAGTCACTTCCGGCTCGATCTGCTCTTCGGTGCAGAAAATATGCGCGTCGTCCTGAACGAAGCCGCGCACCCGCATCAGTCCGTGCAGGGCGCCCGAGGGCTCGTTGCGGTGGCAGGAACCGAATTCGGCGAGGCGCAGCGGCAGATCGCGGTAGCTCTTGACGCCCTGGTTGAACACCTGCACGTGGCCCGGGCAGTTCATCGGCTTCACCGCGTACTCGCGCGACTCCGACTCGGTGAAGAACATGTTCTCGCGGAAGTTGTCCCAATGGCCCGAACGCTTCCACAGCGACACGTCGATCACCTGCGGCGTCCTCAACTCGAGATAACCGTTTTCGCGCTGCACGCGCCGCATGTACTGCTCGATCGCCTGCCAGATGACCCAGCCTTTCGGGTGCCAGAACACCATGCCGGGCGCCTCGTCCTGCATGTGGAAGAGATCGAGCTGGCGGCCGAGCCTCCGATGGTCGCGCTTTTCCGCCTCCTCGAGACGGGTGAGGTACGCCTCCTGGTCTTCCTTCCCCGCCCACGCGGTGCCGTAAATCCGCTGCAGCATCTCGTTCTTCGAGTCGCCGCGCCAGTACGCCCCGGCCACCTTCATCAGCTTGAAGACCTTGAGCTTGCCGGTCGAAGGCACGTGCGGGCCGCGGCAAAGGTCGACGAAATCGCCCTGCCGGTACAGCGAAATCGGCTCGCCTTCGGGAATCGAGGCGATGATCTCGGCCTTGTAGTGCTCGCCCAACTTGCGGAAGAGCGCCACGGCCTCATCCCTTTGCATGACGCTGCGCTCGACCTTGAGGTCGCGTTTCGCAATCTCGCCCATGCGCTGTTCGATCGCGGCGAGGTCTTCGGGCGTGAAGGGACGCTTGTAGGAGAAGTCGTAGTAAAAGCCGTCCTCGATCACCGGCCCGATCGTCACTTGCGCATCGGGAAACAGTTCCTTCACCGCGTGCGCCAGGAGATGGGCAGTGGAGTGACGCAGGATTTCGATACCGGCGGGATCCTTGTCGGTGATGATCGCCACATCGGTATCGGACTCGATGCGGAACGAAGTGTCGACGAGCCTGCCGTCCACCTTCGCCGCAAGCGCCGCGCGCGCGAGGCCCGGACCGATGCTTTGCGCCAGCTCGGCGACGCTCACCGGCCGGTCGAAAGTCTTGACCGAGCCGTCGGGCAGACGAATGTTCGGCATACCTTCCCAAAAAACAAGAGCCAGAAGCGTTCCCGCGTCTGACTCCGTGATCCCGCGTATCGAGGCGCGTGAAGCGCCGGTTTCAATGCGCGAACCGACCGGACACAACACGCCGGTCAAAAGAGGTGGTAGGCGCGAGTGGACTCGAACCACCGACCCCCACCATGTCAAGGTGGTGCTCTAACCAGCTGAGCTACGCGCCTCAGGAACGCGAATTCTAGCGGAATCGTTCTCGAGCTTCAAATAAAATCAGCATGTTGTCGGCATTGATGGAGGAGCGCCCATGGCGGGATACGTGATTGCGGAGATCGAGGTCATTGATGCCGCGGGGTACGAGGAGTATCGAAAACTGGCCGCATCTGCGGTTGCCGCGTGCGGCGGGCGCTTCCTCGTTCGCGGGGGAAACGTCGAGGCGCTCGAAGGCGAGTGGCGGCCGAAGCGCCTCGTGGTGCTGGAATTTCCGAGTGTCGAAGACGCCAAAGCGTGGTGGGTCTCGGAAGCTTACCGCGCGGCGCGCGACATACGGGCGCGCACCGCCCACACCAAGATGATCGTTGCAGAAGGCGTCGCATGAGGCGCGTGCTGATCGGCGTGGCCATGGCGTGTGCGGCGGCTTCGTCGGCGCAAGACAACGCAGGCGAGGGCGCTATGGTCGCGGTTCCCGCCGGCGCGTTTACCATGGGAAGCGACACGGGTCCGGCAGACGAGCGCCCGGCCCACCAGGTGACGCTCCGATCGTTCACCATCGACCGCTATCCCGTAACGAACGCTCAATTCGCGGAATTCCTCAACGCGCTTGGCACGATGCACAGGCACGAAGATCGTCTGTTTGACGCGGATGATCCCGATGCGCGCATCGAGCGCGACAAGAGCGAATGGCGCGCCCGCAAAGGCTACGAGAACCACCCGGTGATCGAAGTCCCGTGGGCGGGCGCGCGCGAATACTGCGCGTGGCGGGGGAAGCGCCTGCCGACCGAGGCGGAATGGGAAAAAGCGGCACGCGGCATCGATGCTCGCAAATACCCTTGGGGAAATGAGCCGCCCGATCGATCGCACGCGCGATTCGGCGCGGCGTACAATGAAACCGCACCGGTCGACGCAACGCGCGCGGGCGCGAGCCCGTATGGCGTGCGCGACATGTCGGGCAATGCATGGGAATGGGTGTCCAGCGCTTACCGGCCCTACCCGTATCGTGCCGACGACGGGCGTGAGAACATGGGCAGTGAGCCTTCGCGCGGAACGCGCGGAGGCGGACACGATTCTCCTCCCGAAGAGATTACGACGACCCAGCGCGGACGCACGCTTTCGCGCAATCCCGCGTCGGGCCATCACAACATCGGATTTCGCTGCGCGAAGTGAAGTTTGAATCGAAACAGGACATGGCACATGAACAGCCTCACGAGAATCGCCACGGATCTGCTCCGTGCACTCGACCAAGGGCGACTCATCAACTCCATCGTCGAGCACGACCCGGAGTTCGGCTGGGAACAAGGTTATGACGTCGCCGGCGAGATCGTCCGCCTCCGCCGCGCGCGCGGCGAACAGACGGTAGGCAGAAAGATCGGTTTCACCAATCGCAGCATCTGGGCGGAATACGGGGCGACCTCCCCGATATGGGCGCACGTGTACGACGACACGGTTTTCTACGCGAAGGACAACGCGGCGATGATTTCGCTGAAAGGCAGTGCCCAGCCGCGCCTCGAGCCGGAAATTGCGTTCAAGCTCCGTGCCCCCGTGCCGGTCGAGTGCCGTGACCCGGCCCGCATTCTCGAATCGGTGGAGTGGCTCGCGCCGAGCTTCGAAATCGTCGACTGCCACTTTCCCGACTGGAAGTTCAAGCCGCCCGAGTCGGCCGCCGATTTCTCCTTTCACTGGCGGCTCGTACTTGGCGCGCCGTACCCGGTCCGGCACAACGAAATCCCCGATCTCGTCCGGCAACTCAGGGATTGCAAGGTGACGCTGAGCAGGGATGGGAAAATGATGGGTCGCGGCGCGGGGGCCAATGCGCTCGATCACCCGGCGCTCGCACTGGCTTTCCTCGCTGATATGGTCGCGCGCCAGTCGCAGTTCGACGGGCTCGCCGCAGGCGAGGTTGTCACGACCGGCACGCTGACTGCGGCGTTCCCCATCGCTCAAGGGGAAACGTGGACCTCGGAGTACGGCGGGCTGCCGGTGAATGGCCTGCGACTCATTCTCACCGCGTGACCCGAATGCCCGTCACAACGAGGACCGCAGCGCTGTCGCCACACCGAGGAAGGAAAAGAAACCCACGATGTCGGTGACCGTGGTGAGCACGATGGAGCTCGACTGCGCGGGATCGAAACCGAGCCGGTTGAGCACGATCGGTATCGCCGCACCCGAGAAGCCGGCGGCGACCATCGACACCACCATCGCGATGGAGATCACGGCGACGAGCCCTATCGACCCGCTCCAGAGCCAGACCGCGAGGGCACAGACCACGGCCACCGCAAAACCGTTCAACACACCGACGATCACCTCCTTCCACACCATCCGCGGAAGGTGGCGCGCGCTGATTTCGCGCAGGGCGAGGCCGCGCATCGTGACAGCGAGCGCCTGCGCCCCGGCGTTGCCCGACTGACCCGCCACGACGGGCAGCAGAACTGCCAGCGCGGTCACCTGGGCGATGGTCTGCTCGAAGAGTCCGACGACCGACGCGGCGAGAAAAGCGGTGGCCAGGTTGATCTGCAGCCAGGGCAGCCGCTTCACGACCGCAAACCAGGTGTTCGAGAGCGCGCGCTCGTCCTTGCTGACGCCCACCATGGTCTGAATGTCCACGCTTGTCTCTTCCTGCAGCGTCGCCACGACCGCGCTCTGGTAGATCACGCCCACGAGCCGCCCCGACACATTCACGACCGGCAGCGCCGGCAGCCGGTATTGCTCGAACTTTTCCACCACTTCTTCCCTCGGCGCGGCATCGAGGACCGCCGCGGCGATCGGCCGCGCGATGCGCTGCAATCGCTCCTCGGGAGGCGAGGTCGCGACATCCTGAATTTCTACACGTCCACTCAAGAGGCCTTCCTCGTCCACGAGGAAGAGCTCGCGCAGTGCGCGGTTTCTCTTGAATCCGCGCATGCGTTCCAGTGCCGCCGCGACACTCATGTCGCCGTGAAAGCTCGTGACCCGCGGGTCCATCACCCGGCCTGCCGCGTCCGGAGGATACGCCATGAGTTCCGTCACAAGACGCGCTGCGCTCGGCTCCATGCGCGCGGTCCAGCGCCTGCGCTCGTCGGAATCGACGTTCAACAGGAGCCGCGCGGCAAGGGGCGGATCCATCTCGGTGAGAATGCGCGCCACCGTGCTTTCCGAAAGACGCTCCATCAGCCGCTCCTGCACGTCGGTCGCGAGCTGTTCCCATACCGGCACAATAAGCTCCGGCGCACGCGCCTCGATGGCTTGCGCCGCCTCTTCCGCGGACAACCCTTCGATTTTTCGCGCGGCTTCGCGCGGATAGTCGCGCAGATAGCGGTTTTCCAGCGCCACGATGGCGGATTCAGCGCTCATCCTTACTCCTCTCTTCTGCAAGGGATGGAACCGGCGGCAATGCCCCGATCGCAACCTCGGTCAGCGCCGCCACGACCTGCCAGTACGCCGCGAATACGCCCGCAGCCGCATTCGGCTCGGCGCGCGCGGCAGGCGCCGCTAGTGCCGCCGTCAATGCGCGCCGGTGCAGGGCACCGACGAGCCGGTTCTCGCGCTCCATCACCGGCAGAGTGTGGAACTCTTCCCAGCCCGGATGGCCGGCGATCATCGTCGCGGAAGCGAGTGCGGACACCCGGTGCACCGCCGGACGCATGATGGAGCGCAGCGGCTCGCGCGGCGCCGCGCGCAGGAGATCGCTCAAGCCGAGCACGCCGGAGAGTCGCCGCTGCCCGTTGGAAACGAAGAGGCAGTCGACGATCTCCCCGTCGAATTTGCGAATCTCTTCCAGCGCGTCGGCCGTCGTCATCTCGGGCTCGAGCGCAAGCGGCCACGGATCCATGTAGGCACCGCAGGTGCCGCGCGGATAACCGATGAGCAGGCGAATCGCGATCGACGTGCCTGCCGGCAGATGCGAGAGCAATTGAAGCTGCTGGGGCGGGGTGAGTTGCTCGACGAGCCGGGCCGCGGCTTGCGCCCCCATGAGCTGCATCACCGCCGCAACGTGCCCCTCCTCCAATGCGCTGATCACGCGGGCCGCATAAGGCCGTCCCATCTGGCGCAGAATCGGCGCAGCGAGCCGCGGCGCAAGCGCGGCGATGAACGCCGCCGTGTCCGTCGCGGGCAGCGTCTCGAGCACCCGCGCCGCTTCGGCCGGATGCGCCTGGGCGAAAGCCGTGGAGAGCCCGTTGATCTCAGGCATCGTCGGCCCTCGCCGCCAGCAGCACGATCGGCGCTTCGTTGTAGACCTTGGCCGGAACGTTGACCCGCCCCTGGTCGGTCTCGAGCACGATCGATACCGCAGTCAGCTCGAGTATCTTGCCCTCGAGTTCGCCGATCCGGACGCGCTGGCCGATGCCGAACGCCTGCCGCAGGTGATGCGCGCCGATCAGGTTCGCCACGTAAGCACGCGAACCGAGGCTCACTGCGAGCGCGATGCCGCCTACGACTGTGCTCATGAGGACCGCGGCCAGAATGACGAGGAAGGTGATGCGCACCCCGATCTGATCCGCGCCCACGGCGACCGCGGTGACGAGCACCGCGCTCTGTACGATGCGCCCGAGCAGTACGCGCTGGTGCTCCGGAAAGGTGGCGAGCGCAGCCACCGTAAGATCGCGCGCAAGGCCCGCGAGCAGCACGCCCGCGATGATGATGAGCGCGCCGGCCATCAAAGTCGGAAGGTAGGTGACGAGTCCCTGCAGCCACGAGGAAAAGGCGCCGAGGCCCAGCACGTGGGTCGCCGCGGCGGCAAAGAACAGGATCACCACCCAGAACAGGATTCCGGCAACGATTTCGACGGAGCCGGACGGTATGGTGCGTGCGACCTGGCCGCGCGAGAGGCGATGGAGCAGAAGCTCGAGCACGTGCATCGCCTTGATGGCGAGGCCGCGCAGCAGCCGCGCCACAACCCAGCCGATGACGAGGAGCCCCAGCGCGCCCAGAAGATTGGGCAGATACTCCGCTACGCGCGAAGCGACCTGCGAAACGGCGCCTTGCAGCGCCGAGCTTACGCTCTCGTAGACTTCCATCACCCCTCCCCGATCCTGTTCGGTCAGCGCCGCACGGCGCTCATCACGCCGCGCACTTCGCGAATCATGGCCAGCACACGCTTCAACTGCGCGGCGTCCGACACTTCGAGCGTAAAGCGCATGCGTGCCGCGAGGTTGCTGCTCAACGAGTTGGTTGCCGTCACGTTGATCCGCTCGCGCGAGAGCACGTCCGATATGTCGCGCAGCAGGCCCGTGCGGTCGATCGCCTCGACTTCGATTTCAACGGGAAACGTCACGCCTTCGGCCGGCCCCCATTCTGCCGGCACCCGACGCTTCGGATCGAGCCGTTTCACATTGGCGCAGCCCGCCCGGTGCACGCTCACGCCACGCCCGCGTGTGACGAAGCCCACGATCGGGTCCGGCGGCACGGGCTTGCAGCAGCGCGCAGGCGCCGTGAGCAGCTTGTCGACGCCGACGATGAGGATGCTGTCCCTTACGGTTCCACGCGCCCGGTGCGTGACCAGAGTCTTCTCCGCGGGTGGCTCGGGTACGGCCGCGGGGCGCAGGGCGATTGCGAGCTGCTTCGCGCCGATCTTGCCGTTCCCCAGGTCCGCAAGAAAATCGTTGAGCTTTGCGTAACCCGCATCGGCGGCGACCTTGTCGAGATTGAGCGCGGTCATGCCGTGGCGCTGGAGTTCCTTGTCCAAGAGCGCCCTGCCCTGGGCGACTGCCGCTTCGTAGTTCTGGCGGTTGAACCACTGGCGCACCTTGGTGCGCGCGCCCGCGCTCCTCAGGTAGCCGAGCTGCGCATTGAGCCAGTCGCGGCTCGGACCGCCCTGCTTCGCCGCCACGATTTCCACCCGCTGCCCGTTGGCAAGCGGTGTATTGAGCGGCACCATGATGTCGTCCACCCGCGCACCGCGGCAGCGATGCCCGAGCTCGGTGTGCACATGATAGGCAAAGTCGATGGGCGTCGAGCCCTTGGGAAGCGCAATCACCTTGCCCTGCGGGGTCAGCACGTACACGACGTCGTCGAAAAGCCCCGTTCTGAACTGCTCGACGAGCTCTCCCGCATCGTGCACGTCATCGCGCCACTCGAGAATCTGGCGCAGCCAGGCGATCTTCTCGTCGTATCCCGGGTCGTGACGCGCGCCCTCCTTGTAACGCCAGTGCGCGGCGATGCCGAGCTCCGAGTGCTGGTGCATCTCGTGCGTGCGGATTTGCACCTCGATCGCCTTGCCTTCGGGCCCGACCACCGCCGTGTGGAGCGAGCGGTACTGATTGGACTTGGGCCGCGCAATATAGTCGTCGAACTCCCTGGGTATCGGCGACCAGAGCTGATGGACGAGCCCGAGCGCGCCATAGCAGTCCTTCACCGTGTCGACCAGGATGCGCACAGCTCTAACGTCATAAAGAGATTCGAAATCAATGCCCTTTCGCGACATCTTCTTGTAAATGCTGAAGATGTGCTTGGGGCGTCCGGCGACTTCTGCTGCGATGCCTGCGCGCGAGAGCTCGCCTTTGAGCAACGCGATCACGCCCTCGATGTAGCGCTCGCGGTCCACCCGCTTCTCGTCGAGCAGTCGCGCGATGCGCTTGTAGGTCTCGGATTCCAGGACGCGGAACGACAAGTCCTCGAGTTCCCACTTGAGCTGCCAGATTCCGAGGCGGTTCGCAAGCGGCGCGAAGATATCGCGCGCGAGCTCCGCCACCTCGCGGCGCAACGCTTCGTCCTCGATTTTCACCACGTAGCGCAGCTCCTGGGCGTGGTCGGCGAGCTTGATCAGGACGACCCGCACATCCTCCACCATGGCAAGCAGCATCTTGCGCAGCGCTTCGAGCTGCGCCGCCTGGTGTTCGGGCTTCTTCACGGGCACGTGCCGGCTCGAGAGGGCGCCGATCTCATCCATGCGCGCGACACCCTCCACCAGCCCCGCGATCCCGCCCCCGAAGCGCTCGCGTATTTTCTGCGGCGCGTCCGGAATGGCGCCTTGCGCGGCGGAAAGGAGAGCGGCGGCCACCGCCTCCTGATCGAGGCGCAGCGCGAGCAGCACGTCCGTCGTGCCCAGCGCGTGGGCAAGGACAGGCTCTCCGCTTGCACGCTGCCGCCCGCCGGCCGCCGGCGCTATAAAATCGAGCGCGCGGGAGAGGACCTCGAGCTCCGCCGCGGCATAGCGAGTGCGCGCGGCCTCGAGCCAGGCGTCGAGCGCCGGATCGCGGTTCTGCACCAACCTGAGCTGCGGAGTGTTTGCCATGCTGTGGATGAACGAGGTCGCGACTCACTCGATCGAAATGCGCTCAATGATAGACGATCGCGAGGCGCTCTCCCACGCTGCCAGCGTGAAAAAATGACGACATCGAAGCATCTCGGCAAATGAAGAAGCCCCAACGCTGCCCCTGGGCTGAAGCGAACGAGCGCCTCGCGGCTTACCACGATCGGGAATGGGGCGTGCCCGTGCGCGATGATCGCAGGTGGTTCGAGTTCCTCACGCTCGAAGGCGCACAGGCGGGATTGAGCTGGGACACCATCCTTCGCAAGCGCGAGAACTACCGGACCATGTTCGCCGGTTTCGACGCGGCGAAGGTCGCAAGGTTCGGGCGAAAGGAGACGGCCGCGCTGCTCCACGAGCCCGGGATCGTGCGCAACCGGCTCAAGATCGAATCCGTTATTTCCAACGCCCGGGCGTTCCTCGCGGTCCAGCAGGAATTCGGCAGCTTCGATCGTTACATCTGGCGGTTCGTGGACGGCAAGCCGCTCCAGAATCAGTGGAGCAGCATCGGCGAAGTTCCAGCGGCGACGGCCCAATCGGATGCGATGAGCCGCGACCTGAAAAAACGCGGTTTCCGGTTTGTCGGCACGACCATCTGTTACGCCTTCATGCAGGCCACGGGCATGGTGAACGATCACCTCGTCACCTGTTTTCGTCACGGCTCGGGAAAACGTCGCCTTTCATAGCTCCTCCGCATCCGCCGGCATGTCGCCTGCAAAAGGAGTCTGCCAGTAGCGGCGATACACGGCGCGGAAGGGCTCCACGCGGATACGGCCGTCGCCGCTCAGCGAGAGCGTAATCGCGCCGTCACGGTCGGTGCGGTAGATCTTCGCACCGATCGCGACGTAGCGTTCCACCACATCGCGATGCGGATGACCGAAGCGGTTGCGGTAGCCCACGGGAAAAATGACCACCTGAGGGTTTACCCGCTCGACGAAACGAGCGGAAGAAGAAGTCCTGCTGCCCTGATGCGGAGCGACGAGCACATCGGCGTGCAGGTCCTGTCCGCGCTCTTCGAGCAAGGCACGTTCCGCGCGCCGCTCGATATCCGCCGGCAGGAGGACGTGCGCACCCGGTGTGGCGATCTTGAGCACGCAGCTACGATCGTTGTCTTTGAGCGACACGTCGTCATAGCTCGCTCGCGTGGGGCCGAGCATTTCAAAGCGCACCCCGTCCCATTCCCAGCTCTGGCCGGCATAGCAGCGCAGGCCTTCGTTCGATTCGAGAAGCAATGGATCGAGATCGGGCAATGAGGTCAGGAGCCTTGCGACCGGTACCGCGCTCAACACCGAGGAGGCGCCGCCGCTGTGGTCGATGTCATCGTGGCTTACCACCAGCGCGTCGAGCCGGCGAACGCCCGAGGCGCGCAGATAAGGAACGATGATACGCATGCCACTATCGACGCCCGGCCCGAATGCAGGTCCGGTGTCATACAGCAAGGCATGGCTGCGGCTCTGCACGAGCACTGCCAGCCCATGCCCGACGTCGAGCACGGTAAGTCTCGCTTCGCCTTCGCGGAGCGGCGGCGGCGAGGCGAGAAAGAGCGGCAGGCACGCGACGACTCCCACCCAGCGCGCCGGAAATCCACGCGGCAAGAGGAGCCAGCCAATGCCGACGAGCGCCGCGATAATGGACCATGGCGGCGGCGCGTGCTGCTGCCATACCGCCTCGGGCAGCGCGCACAGCCATTCGAGCAGACGCATGCACAGGTCCATCACGGCATGCGCCGCGTGAAGCGGCAGATCGAAAGGGGCTGCGGCACCGATCAGCGTGAGCGGCACCACGACCAGGCCGACGACTGGAATTGCGATCGCGTTGGCGAGCGGCGAAACGAGCGACACCTGCTGAAAGAGCGCGAGGAGCGGCGGCGCGAGGCCCAGTGTTACCGCCCATTGGACCGATGCCCAATTGCTGAACCAGTGCGGACGCGCGAGCCGGTCAACCGTTACGTAGAGAATGACCGCCACGGCGCCGAAGGAGAGCCAGAAACCGGGCGCCAGCACAGCCCACGGATCGAGAACCAGGACCGCGAGCAACGCCGCCGCCAATACCGCCGACACGGGCGTCGTCAACGCGCACCAGATAGCCACTGCGGCCACGGCAAGCATGTAAAACGTACGCTGCGCCGGCACGGCGAATCCGGCGAGCAGCGTGTACGCGTATGCGGCAGCCAGAGCGAAGGCGACCGCCGCTCGGCGCGCCGGGAGCGTCAGCGTCAGGCGCGGACTGCCGCGCCAGAGGGCGTACGCAAGGGCGAAGACGAGTCCCGAGACCATCGTGACGTGCAGCCCCGAGATGCTCATGAGGTGATTCACCCCGCTGCGGGTAAATACCTGCCACTGCTCGGACGGTATTGCCCGCTGGTCGCCCATGGCGAGGGCTACGATGACTCCTGCGTAGGGCCTGTCAGGTAACGCCGTCTGTATCCGCTCGCGCACCGCCGCACGTGCCGCTTCCACCCAGTAGCGCGGCGCGTGCACCGTCGTCGCGAGGCGCCGGTTGGCGGCCTTGGCGCGGACATATCCCGTCGCCCGGATTCCGCGCTCGAGCAGCCACGCCTCGTAATCGAATCCATGCGGGTTCGCCATGCCGCGCGGCTGCCGCAGCCGCACCGTGAGTTGCCACCGTTCGCCCGCCCGCACCGCGGGCAGAGCCGCCTCGCTCTCGTCGCGCCGCCCACCGCTCCACCATCCCAGAGCAATCCGGCGCGGCACGCGGGCGCCGGAGGTGAGCAGGTTTTCCACGTTAAACTCGAAACGCACGCTGCGCTGATCGGCTTGCGGCACGCTTGCGACCACGCCCACGATGGCGATGTCCCGGCCCTCCCACTCGGCAGGGAGGTGCTCGGCGAGTCGCAGATGAGCCATCGCAGCCGCCCAGCCGAAGCCCAACGCAGCACCGAACGCCGCGATAGCGAGCCGCTGGACCGCCCGGGAGAAGCGACGTTCGCTCCCGCTCATGAGCACGGCGGGCAGCATTGCGCCGAGCAGCCATAGGGACGAGAGCGCCGGAAGTTCGGCTTGCTGCTGCAGCAGCCACACGCCGAAGGCAAAGGAAAGGATGGATAAGCGCATGGGGCGCCGCGTTTTCGAGCTTAACGCCCGAGGCTCCGCCTTGGACGACGCGGCGCCGTGCGGTCCCCGCGGCTTCTGGGATTTCGGTGCAATTCCCTTTAGAATCGCCCATTTTCCCGCCGCCCCGCCCGCCCGGGATGCCGCGCAAGTTCTTCAGAAAATTCCTGCCGAGTCACGACAGCGTCAGAGAGAACCGCTACATCAGGTGGTTCGGCCCGTGGCTGCAGCATCACAATCTCTGGCATCTGCACCGCCGCTCGGTGGCGGGCGGCGTTGCGGTCGGATTGTTCGCGGGGCTCGTTCCCGGCAGCAACCCGGTGCAATTCATCGTTGCGGCGCTGCTCGCCATCGCGTTGCATGTCAACCTGCCGATCGCGCTGGTCGTCACGCTGTATTCCAATCCGCTCACCGTCGTGCCCCTTTACTACATCGCATACAAGCTCGGCCAGCTCGTGATGCTCGAATGGGGCAACGAGTTGCCTCCCCTCCCGCTCGATCTCGAAGGCAAGGGCCTCCGCGAGTGGATTCCCGCGGCCCTCGAGTGGCTGTCGAGCGTCGGCAAGCCGCTCATGATCGGCTTGCCGCTGCTCGCCGTGATACTCGCTGTCGTGGGTTACTTCGTGGTGGATTACGCGTGGCAGTGGCACGTGCGCTACGAATGGTCGCGCCGCCGTCGACGTCGCGCGGCACGAGACAACGCAAAAGCATGACGCCCCACTACTGGCCGCAGGCGACCCACGCGCTCGCCACCGCCGACGCGGTGCTCGAGAAGCTCATCGAACAGTTCGAGGGTATGGCGATCGGGAGCCGCGGTGACGCTTTTTCAACGCTCGCTCGCGCCATCGTCGGCCAGCAGCTTTCGGTCAAGGCCGCGCAAAGCGTGTGGGAACGGCTGCGTGTGGAGCTTGTGCCGATGATGCCCGGGACGCTGCTGAAAGCGCAAACCGCACGCCTGCGCGCGTGCGGTCTCTCGGGGCAGAAAGTCGTTTATCTGCGGGATCTCGCCGAGCGCTTCGAGTCCAAGGCGTTGGACGTGAGCGCCTGGAATGCGCTCGACGACGAAGCGGTCATCGAGCAGTTGACGCAGGTGAAGGGCATCGGCCGCTGGACGGCCGAGATGTTCCTTATTTTCTACATGGCGCGTCCCGATGATTGTCCGCTCGACGACGTAGGCCTCCAGCGGGCGCTACGCACCTGTTACAACCGCGGCCGGCCATTGTCGCTCGCCCGCATGCGAAAAATTGGCGCAGGCTGGGCACCGTGGCGCTCGGTCGCGACGTGGTATCTCTGGCGTAGCCTCGATCCGCTGCCGCTGCAGTATTGAACCGGGTTGGCCTTGAGTGACGCACGAAGAGTTCCGGGCGGCCTACGAGGCCGGAAACGTCAGGGTCGATATCGACCCCGCAGGCGCGGCACGCTACCTGAGCGCGCGGCTCCTGCTGCCTTTCGTCATGTTGCCGGTGATGGGTGCGGGCGTTGCGCTCGCCCTCGTGGGTTGGATCTGGGCCGGCCTCGCAGTCATCGCCATCGGCATTATCGCGCCACGGCTCATCAAGCGTTCGGCGCGGCACTTCCTGCTGACCCAAGCGATCGCGGACCGCGAGGTTTATCGGGAGGTGACGCAGTCGAACATCATGCGGGTGTCGCTGCTATAGCCGTGCGTCACGCTTTTTCATAACGCCGGCTGCAACACGCCATCGATCAGCCTCAAAACCCGGTCCGCCTTGGCGGCAATCGATTCGTCATGCGTCACCATGACGAAGCTCGTGCCGAGCGTGCGGTTGAGTTCGAGCATAAGATCGAACACCGCTTCGGCGTTGCGCCGATCGAGATTGCCCGTCGGCTCGTCCGCAAGCACACATGCGGGCCGCGTCACCAGCGCGCGTGCGAGCGCCACACGCTGGCGCTCGCCTCCGGAGAGTTCCGCCGGCGTGTGGTAGAGCCGGTGGCCGAGTCCCACCCGCTCCAGCACTATCCCGGCCTCTTTTTTTGCCTCCGGCGCCGGCATGCGACGGATGAGCAGCGGCATCGCCGCATTCTCGAGCGCCGTGAACTCCGGCAGGAGGTGATGGAACTGATAGACAAATCCCAGAGCGTGATTGCGGATGTATCCGCGCTCCGCTTCGCTCTGGCCGCTCAATTCGCGCCCCAGCACCCAGATTTCGCCCGCCGTCGCTTCGTCGAGCCCGCCGAGAAGATGAAGCAGCGTGCTCTTGCCCGAGCCGGATGCGCCGACGATCGCCACACGCTCGCCGGGACGCACGTCGAGATCGACGCCCAGCAGCACTGGCACTTCGATATCGCCCTGGTGAAATATTTTGCGCAGGCCGCGGCAAACGAGGACGGCGCCGTTCAGTGCCTCGACACGATGCGCCGCCTCACTCATAACGGAGCGCCTCCGCCGGATTGACCTTCGAGGCGCGATAGCTCGGGTAGAGGGTCGCAAGCAGGCTCAGCACGAACGAAGCGGCCGCGGTAATCACGACGTCGGGCATCTGCAGCTCCGAGGGCAGATCGGAGATCAGGTAAACGTCCTTGGCGAAGAACTTGAAGCCGAACAGGGTTTCGATGAAGAGCACCACGCTGTCGACGTTGAGCGCGAGGAGAACGCCGCTCGTCACCCCGATGACGGTCCCGAGAACGCCGACCATCATGCCCTGCACCAGGAAGATCTTCGTGATGCTGCGGGGACTCGCGCCCAGCGTGCGGAGGATCGCGATATCGGCCTGCTTGTCCTTCACCGCCATGACGAGGCTCGAGACGATGTTGAAGGCCGCGACCGCGATGATGAGAAAGATGATGAGGAACATCATCCGCTTCTCGATCTGGATCGCCCGCAGCAGATTCGCATGCTGCATGGTCCAGTCGCTGATATAGACGTCGCCCGGGATCATGCGGCTCAAGTCGCGGGCCACCGCGCGCGACTGGAAGATGTCCTTCAACTTGAGCCGCACCCCGGAGACGGCATCGCCGAAGCGAAAGAGGTTGCGCGCATCGTCGAGGTGCACGAGCGCGAGCGCCGAATCGTATTCGTAGTGGTCCACGTTGAAGATGCCGACCACGGTGAACTGCTTGAGCCGCGGCAGTATGCCGGCCGGCGTAACCTGGCCTTGCGGCGCGACCAGCACCACTTTTTGTCCCGGGGACACCGTGAGCGCGCGCGCAAGCTGGGCGCCCAGGATGATGCCGAATTCGCCCGGCTTCAGCGCGTCGAGCCGGCCGCTGCGCATGTGCTTGTCGAAATCCGCCACCTGCTCTTCCTGCTCAGGAAGAATGCCGCGCACGAAAACGCCGCGTACGGCCGAACCGTGCGTGAGCAGCCCTTGCGCGCTCACGTACGGCGCGGTCGCGACGACCTGCTCGTGGCGGGCTGCGAGCTCCGCGACCTCCCGCCAGTTCTCGAGCGTGTTGTTGGGCCCGCTCACCTGCACGTGTGACGCGACGCCGAGGATGCGGGTGCGGATTTCGCGCTGGAACCCGTTCATCACTGAAAGAACGGTGATGAGCACCATCATGCCGAGCGCCATGCCGACGACCGAGATGATGGAAATGAAGGAGATGAAGCGCGTGCGCTGTTTCGCGCGCGTGTAGCGCAGACCGATGAAGAACTCGTAGGAACGCAACTTCCGGGGACGGCAAAAATAAAGGCGCAGTTTGCCACAACGCCCCCGGCAAAGCACGTGCGCCCGTATGCTAAAGTGCGTGCGGACGACGCCGACATGCAGTGCACGATATTGATACCACATCTGTGGTGGTCGCGCGGCGCGGGCGAGGAGGCCTACCGGGAACTTCACCTTCCGAATCTCGAAACGCTCGCTGCACGCGCGCGGCTCTGCCGTTTTGCGCCCATCGGCTGGGAAGGATGGCTGTGCCAGGCCTTCGAAGTGGAACGGCAGCGCGACTGGCCGGTGGCGCCGCTCACGCTCACGATCGACGGCGGCGAGGTCGGTGAGGGGTACTGGCTGCGCGCCGATCCCGTTCATTTGCGCGCGTACCGCGACCGGCTCGTGCTCGCGGATGCGAGCGCATTCGCCGTCTCGCGCGCCGAGAGTGACGCCCTCATCGCGGCGCTCAACGCGCATTTCGAGGCGGACGGCCTGCGTTTCAGCGCGCCGCACACCGAGCGCTGGTACTTGCGCCTCGATGCCGATCCGCAGATCGCGACTGCCGCGCTGGATGATGTCGCAGGCGCAGCGATCGATCCCTTCCTGCTACGCGGCGCAAACGCAATGCACTGGCAGCGCATCGTGAACGAAGCGCAGATGCTGCTTCATGCCCATGGAGTGAACGAGGCGCGGGAGGCGCGCGGCGAGCTGCCCATCAACGGCGTGTGGCTGTGGGGCGGGGGCCGCCGTGCAACAGTGCCGGGCCGCCACTTTTCGACACTCACCGGGGATGACCCGCTCGCGGTGGCGCTCGCTGCCCATGCCGACATCGCGGCCGCGCCGCTCGCTCCGGGCGCGCAGGAATGGCTGAAGTCGGATTTCGCAATCGGAGCCGGGAGAAACCATCTCGTGCTCCTCGGCCAGCTCGTTCGCCCCGCGCGGCGCGGCGACCTGGAGACGTGGCGCAACACGCTCCAGGCGCTGGATGTCCACTGGATCGCACCACTCCTCGACGCACTGAAGGCCGGGCAACTCCGAGAGCTCGCGCTCGTTGCACCGGGAATCGGGGCCTGTCAGCGCTTCGACCTGCGTCGCACGGACCTCATGCGTTTCTGGCGCATGCGCCGCTCGCTCGCGCACTATGCCGGGGAGAAGGCGAGGTGATGCGAGCGCCGCTCATCGTCACGCGAAACGCACCGGCGGACTGCGTCGAGCGGCTGATCGAGGCAAACGTTCCCCCGCTGCTCGCCCGCCTCTACGCCGCGCGCGGCATCGCGCAGACCACCGATCTCGATTGCGCACTCTCGGGGCTCGCGCGCCCCGAGGCGATGCGCAATCTCGCGCACATGGCGCAGTTGCTTGCCGATGCGATCGCGCGCAAGGAAAAACTCCTCATCGTGGCGGACTACGATGCCGATGGCGCAACCGCCTGCGCGGTGGGCATACGCGCGCTCCGCGCCTTCGGCGCGCATGTCGATTACCTCGTTCCCGACCGCATGCGGCATGGTTATGGACTCACTCCGGACATCGTGGGCATCGCGGCGGAAACGTGCGCGCCCGATGTCCTCATCACGGTAGACAACGGCATTGCGAGCGTCGAAGGGGTGGCCGAAGCAAACCGGCGGGGGCTCAAGGTGCTCATCACCGACCACCACCTGCCGGGCGCATCGCTCCCAGAGGCCTGGTGCATCGTCAATCCCAACCAACCGGGGTGCGATTTCCCGAGCAAGCATCTTGCCGGCGTGGGCGTGATGTTCTATTTGATGACGGCGCTGCGCGCGGAGTTGCGCAGCCGCGGCGCCTTCCGCGAGATGCGGGAACCGAACCTCGGCGCCCTGCTCGATCTCGTCGCGCTGGGCACGGTTGCCGACGTAGTGCGGCTCGATCGCAACAACCGCATCCTCGTGCGCCAGGGACTCGAGCGCATACGCAACCGCCGCATGCAGCCGGGACTCGCGGCACTGTTCGAAATCGTCGGCCGCGATCCGCAATGCGCCACGACATACGACCTGGGCTTCGTCCTTGCACCGCGCATCAACGCCGCAGGGCGCCTCGCCGACATGGCAGTTGGCATCGAGTGCCTCATCACCGACGACGCCGGACGGACGCGCGATCTCGCAGGCCACCTCGACGCGCTAAACCGCGAGCGCCGCTTGGTGGAAGCCGGGATGCACGAAACAGCGCTCGCGGCCGTAGAGCGCATGGCGGTGCAGGAGGGGTACACACTCGCGCTCTTCGACCCCGCCTGGCACGCCGGCGTCGTGGGCCTCATCGCTTCGCGGCTGAAGGAGCGTTTCCATCGTCCCACCATCGCGTTTGCGCGCGGCGCCGACGGCGAGATCAGGGGCTCGGGGCGCTCGATCCCGGCGCTGCACTTGCGGGATCTGCTGGACTTGATCGCCAAGCGCGAACCGGGACTGCTGCTCAGGTTCGGAGGACATGCGGCGGCAGCCGGACTCACCTTGCGCGAGCGCGATTTCGAGCGCTTTGCCACGGCCTTCGAGGCCGCAGCGCAGGCCGTGCTCACGTTTGCCGACATCGAACGCCAGCTTGAAACCGACGGAAGCCTCGACGTTGCCGATATCCGGCTCGATCTCGCTCTTCGCATGCAACGGGAAGTCTGGGGGGCCGGCTTTCCGGAGCCGCGCTTTTACGACACGTTCGACGTGAGCAGCCAGCGTGTGGTCGGCGAGCGCCATCTCAAACTGCGCCTCGCGCGCGCAGACCGTACGTTCGAGGCGATGCTGTTCGGCGCAACCGATCCGCTGCCGTCCCGTATCGCCGCCCTCTATCGCATGGAGGTGAACGAGTACAACGGCACGCGGGCGGTGCGACTTTCGGTGGAGCACTGGCACGCCCCGCCCGCCTGATTTCCGCTCAGGGAAGGGCATGGACCGTTGTGTATAATCCCGTTTTCTCGGGGATGTTTTTTCAGAATGGATGCAGAACGGGTCAATGCCGTAGGAAAGCGACTGCAGGACATCGCGGCGCGCACTACGGCGCTTCGGAGGTATCTTTGACTTCGATGCCAAGCAGAAGCGGCTGGCGGAAGTCACCAAGCTCATCGAAGACCCCGCTGTCTGGAACGACAGCAAGCGCGCACAGGAACTCGGCAAGGAGCGCAAGACACTCGAAGCCGTAGTGGGCACGTTGTCGCACCTCGACAGCGACATCCGGGATGCGTGCGAGCTTTTCGACATGGCGCGCAGCGAAGAGGACGACGGCGTGCTCACGAGCCTCGCCCGCGATGCCGAGGCGCTCGAGCGAACGGTGGCGGAGATGGAGTTCCGCCGCATGTTCTCGAACCCGATGGACCCCAACAACTGCTTCATCGACATTCAGGCGGGGTCTGGAGGCACCGAAGCGCAGGATTGGGCGGCGATGCTCGAGCGCATGTATCTGCGCTATTGCGAGCGCAAGGGCTACCGGGTGGAGTTGCTGGAGGAGTCGCCCGGTGAAGTGGCCGGCATCAAGAGCGCAACGCTCAAGGTGAGCGGGGATTACGCCTACGGGCATCTACGCACCGAGAGCGGGGTTCATCGCCTCGTGCGCAAGTCGCCATTTGACGCAAACAACCGGCGGCATACCTCTTTCGCGAGCGTGTTCATATATCCCGAAGTAGACGAAACGATAGAGATCGAGATCAATCCGGCGGATCTGCGCATCGACACGTTTCGCGCCTCCGGCGCCGGCGGCCAGCATGTCAACAAGACGGACTCCGCGGTACGCATCACGCATCTGCCCACCAACATCGTCGTGCAGTGCCAGAACGACCGCTCGCAGCACCGCAACCGCGCCGAGGCGATGGCCATGCTCAAGTCGCGTCTCTACGAGCTCGAGATGAGAAAGCGCGAGCAGGAGAAAAAGGCGCTCGAGGACAGCAAGACCGACATCGCGTGGGGGCACCAGATCCGCTCCTACGTGCTGGACCAGTCGCGCATCAAGGACCTGCGCACCAATGTCGAGATCGGCAATACGCAGGCCGTGCTCGACGGCGAGCTGGACGAGTTCATCAGTGCGAGCCTGAAGCAGGGCTCTACATAACGGATCGATCATGGACGAGCAGCGCCCTCAGCCCACGGGCGAGGACAGCAATCAGATCATCGAGGAACGCCGCGCGAAGCTGCGCGCCCTGCGCGAGCAGGGTATCGCGTATCCCAACGATTTCCGGCGCGAGCACCTTGCGGCCGATCTCGCGAGACAGCACGAGGCCGCGGACCGCGAGACGCTCGAAGCGAGCGCCGTGACGGTGACGGTCGCGGGCCGCATCATGCTCAAACGCGTGATGGGCAAGGCGGCTTTCGCGACCCTCCAGGACATGAGCGGGCGCCTGCAGATCTACGTGAGCGAGAGCGATACCGGGGCCGCCGCCCATGAAGCGTTCAAGCACTACGACATCGGCGACATCGTCGGCGTGCGCGGCGTGCTCTTCAAGACGCGCACCGGCGAGCTCACCGTCCGCGCACAGGAAGTGCGGCTGCTCGCGAAGTCGCTGCGCCCGCTGCCGGAAAAATTTCACGGCCTTGCCGACCAGGAGGTGAAGTACCGGCAGCGCTACCTCGATCTCATCGTCAACCAGGAAGCGCGCGAGAAGTTCGCACGGCGCTCGCGGGTGATCCAGGCGATGCGCGAGTTCCTGCTCGCGGAAGGCTACCTCGAGGTCGAAACGCCGATGATGCAGCCGATCCCGGGTGGCGCGGCGGCGCGCCCCTTCGTCACGCACCACAATGCGCTCGACATGCAGCTCTACCTGCGCATCGCTCCGGAACTCTATCTCAAGCGGCTGGTGGTCGGCGGCTTCGAGCGCGTGTTCGAGATCAACCGCAATTTTCGCAACGAGGGCATCTCCACGCGCCACAATCCCGAGTTCACGATGCTCGAGTTCTACGCCGCCTATACCGATCACGAGTACATGATGGAGATCATCCCGCGCATGCTGCTTGCGACGGCGCAGTCCGCGCTCGGCACGTCCAAAGTGACCTACCAGGGGCGGGAGATCGATTTCGCGAAGCCCTATCAGCGGCTCACCATCACGCAGGCGATCAAGCACTATCATCCCGAGTACGGCGACGCGCTGCTCGGCGACCGTCAGGCGCTCATCTCGAAGCTGGAAGAGCTCGGGGTCGCCTACAAGCCGAGCGACGGCATCGGCGGATTGCAGCTCACGCTGTTCGAGAATACGACGGAATCGATGCTCTTCGAGCCGACCTTCATCGTCGATTATCCGGCCGAAGTCTCGCCGCTCGCCCGCAGCAACGATCTGCATCCGGAGATCACGGACCGGTTCGAGCTCTACATCGCCGGGCGGGAGATCGCGAACGGCTTCTCCGAGCTGAATGACCCCGAGGACCAGGCGGAGCGCTTTCGCGAGCAGGTCGCGCAAAAGGATGCCGGCGATGCGGAAGCCATGCACTACGACGCGGATTACATCCGCGCGCTCGAGTACGGGATGCCGCCCGCCTCGGGCGCGGGAATCGGCATCGATCGGCTTGTGATGCTGCTCACCGACAGCCCGTCGATCCGCGACGTGATACTGTTTCCGCACATGCGGCCCGAATAAGCGCAGGCCTCCGGTCTGCAAGGCAGCGGTGCAGAAAGCGCGATGATGGACGCAGCAGCCCCTGATACCGATCGCCCGTTGTGGCGTCCTTCTCCGCAGCGCATCGCAGCGGCCAATCTGACGGCGTTCATGCGTTACGTCGGCGAGCGCTACGGGGTTCGCGCTCGCGACTACCCGACCCTCTATCGAGGGTCGGTAGAGGATCCCGAGCGTTTCTGGGACGCGGTGTGGGGTTTCTGCAATGTGATCGCCGCCACGCAGGGCGACGTCATACTGGCGGACGGGCACAAGATGCCGGGGGCGCGCTGGTTTCCCGATGCGCGGCTCAATTTCGCCGAAAACCTGCTTCGCCGCCGCGATCGTGCCACGGCCCTCGTCTTCCGGGGCGAGGATCGCGTCAAGAGCCGCGTCTCTTTCGCAGAGCTTTACGCCGAAACCTCTCGTTTCGCCCAGGCGCTCGCGGTGGCGGGCGTGAAGCCCGGCGACCGGGTGGCCGGTTACATGCCGAACCTTCCCGGCACCATCATCGCCATGCTCGCCGCGACGAGTCTCGGCGCGATCTGGTCGTCGTGCTCGCCGGATTTCGGCGTTCAGGGCGTGCTCGACCGCTTCGGCCAGATCGAGCCGAAGATACTGGTGAGCGCGGATGGCTACTTCTACAACGGCAAGCTGATCGATCTGCGGCCCCGCCTCGCGGAAATCATTGCAGGCTTGCCGTCAGTCGAGAAGCTCGTCGTCGTGCCGTACACGCAGCACGCGCCGCGGATCGAGGACATCCCGCGCTCGGTGAACGTGCACGCTTTTCTGGCGCCCTATCGCCCGCGCGAAATCCGCTTCGAGCGGCTGCCCTTCAACCACCCGCTCTATATCATGTACTCATCCGGCACGACCGGCGTGCCGAAGTGCATCGTGCACGGCGCGGGGGGCACGCTGCTGCAGCATCTCAAGGAGCATGTGCTCCATACCGATTTGAAGCCGGACGACCGGCTGTTCTACTTCACGACCTGCGGCTGGATGATGTGGAATTGGCTTGTCTCCGGACTCGCCGCGGGCGCCACGCTGCTCCTCTACGACGGTTCGCCCTTCATCGCCAACGGAAACGTGCTTTTCGACTACGCCGATGCCGAACGCATGACCGTCTTCGGCACGTCTGCCAAATACATCGACGCCGTGGCGAAGCTCGGTCTCGTGCCGCGCGAGACGCACCGCCTCGACACGCTGACGACGATGCTTTCCACCGGCTCGCCGCTTGCGCCCGAAAGCTTCGATTACGTCTATTGCGACGTCAAGCGCGATATCCAGCTCTCCTCGATTTCCGGCGGCACGGATCTCATTTCATCGTTCGCCATGGCGAATCCGCTGCTTCCCGTATGGCGCGGCGAACTGCAATGCCGGGGGCTCGGCATGAAGGTCGAGGTCTACGACGACGCCGGCCGTCCCGTGGTCGAGCAGAAGGGTGAACTCGTCTGTAGCGCACCCTTCCCTTCGATGCCCGTCGGTTTCTGGAACGATCCGGACGGCTCGAAGTACCGCGCGGCGTACTTCGAGAAATTTCCCGGCGTCTGGTGTCATGGCGACTACGTGGAATTGACCGAGCGCGGCGGGCTCGTGATCTACGGACGTTCGGACGCCGTGCTCAATCCGGGCGGAGTGCGAATCGGCACTGCGGAAATTTACCGGCAGGTCGAGCGCCTGGATGAAGTGGTGGAAAGCCTCGCGATCGCGCAGAACTGGGACAACGACGTGCGCATCGTGCTCTTCGTGCGGCTGCGCGACGGGCTCACCCTCGATGCGCCGCTCATCGAGCGCATCCGCAGCGAAATCCGCAAACATGCGACCCCCCGCCACGTGCCGGCGAAAGTTCTTCAGGTACCCGATATTCCGCGCACCAAGAGCGGCAAGATCGTCGAGCTTGCCGTCCGGAACGTCGTGCACGGCCTTCCGGTGAAAAACGTGGAAGCGCTCGCGAACCCGGAGGCGCTGGCGCATTTCCGGTCGCGTCCCGAACTGGCGCCATGATGCCGGGCATTCCCCGTCATCGCCAAGTCATCCACCCGAGCGCCGTGTAGTGGGCGCGCTACACGGCTTCGTTCGCCCGCTACAACAAAATCACAACTGCCTCCTATGGCTACCGCCCGTCGCAGGCTGTAGTATCAGTTCGACATAACGCCGATCATCGGCGGAGGCGCGCGCACGGGGGGATTCATGTCGGACACGCCGAGCAATGCGGTATTTCTGGTCGCCGCGATTTCGGTGATCATCTTCAGCGTGGTCGGTGTAGGCGTAATGACAGGTCTCATACCGAGCCTCGCACCCCAGGGAGAATCGAAAACCGGCCGCGGAACCGCCGCCGGTCCCACTATCCGGCAGCTGTGCGCGGACTGCGCCCGCATCGAACAGGTGCGCCTCCTCCGCGCCGCGCAAACCGCGTCTGCGGGCCTTGAGGACCAGCCCCAACCCGCCGAACTCCAGCGCTACGAAGTCGTCGCGAGACTCGCCAACGGCTCAGCGCGCGTCTTTTCGTACGCCGTCCAGCCTGAATTTCGCGTCGGCGACACGGTGAGGATCGAGGGTGAATCCCTGCGCAACCACTGACCTCGAGCGCCGTTCATCGTGCCCGCTTGGAGGCGGCCCAGTTTGACGTAGCGTACGCACCGTATACCATCGCGCCCATGACAATTCCGATGTCATGAGCGCGCTGGCGCTCGCGCTCGTTCTCGCGGCCGCGTGCCTGCACGCGACGTGGAACTATGTCCTCAAGCGGTCGGGAGGAGGAACGCTCTTCGTCTGGTGGTTCGCGACGCTTTCGGCGATCATCTATGCGCCGCTCGCGATCGCGGTCGTGTGGTGGACCGAGCCGCGTCTCGCCGGGGTGCATTTCGGCCTGATGTTCGCGAGCGCCCTCCTGCATACCGCTTACTACATGCTGCTCGACCGCGGCTACCGCCACGGCGATCTCTCGCTCGTGTACCCGCTGGCGCGCGGCAGCGGCCCGCTGATTACGGTGGTGTGCGCCGTAGTCGCGCTGCAGGAACGACCATCGACCGTCGCGCTTCTGGGGGCCCTGCTCGTGTGCGGCGGGGCTGTCCTGCTTACCGGGAATCTGCGGAAATTGCGGGAACAGGGGAGCCTCGCTGCGGTCGGATTTGCGCTCCTGACCGGCGCCATGATCGCGGCCTATACCGTGGTGGACAAGATCGCGGTGGCGGCGTACCTCGTACCGCCGATTCTTCAGGACTGGGCGGCAAACCTCGGCCGCGTTGCGCTGATGACGCCTATCGCGCTCAATGCGAGAAAAGAGCTGTTGCCGACATGGCGACGCTCGCGCAATGCGATCGTCGCGGTCGCCATCCTTTGCCCGCTTTCCTACATCCTCGTCCTGAGTGCAATGGTTTTTACGCCGGTGAGCTATGTCGCGCCGGCGCGCGAGATCAGCATCCTCGTGGCGACCGCCATGGGAACACGACTGCTTGCGGAAGGAGACGGCGCAAGGCGGCTCACTGCCGCGCTCACCATGGTGGCGGGCGTGGTATGTCTCGCCGTCGGCTGATGTGGCAGCGCTAACCCGCTACCAGTTCCAGATCTGCCACCAGCGGGCCTCCCGGCCGGCGTTGCCCTTCAGGTACTTGCTGTCCGGGAAGTTTTTCAGCATGACGCGTTCGGCATCGTTGCGCAGATCGTGCATGCCGAGCGCATCGTAAGCCTTGACCATGATGAGCAGACCTTCCTCGTTGGCCGGCGCCTGCGGATAGGTCTTGAGCGAATACTGCGCCCGGTTGGCCGCGGCGACATAGGCGCCGCGCGTCAGATAGTAGCGCGCTACGTGTATCTCGTGCGCTGCGAGCGCGTTGACCAGGTAATTCATCCGCTGAATGGCATCGGGCGTATAGCGGCTCTCCGGGAATCGCTGAGCCAGGTCCTTGAATGCGTCGAACGCAGCGCGCGCCGCCCGGGGATCGCGCTCGCTCATGTCCTGCCCGCCGATGAAACCGAGTATGCCCAGGTCGTCGTTGAAGTTCGCGAGGCCCTTCAGGTAATACATGTAATCGACGTTCGGGTGATTCGGGTGCAGCTTGATGAAGCGATCCGCCGCGGCGACCGCCGACTCGACTTCGCCGTCCTTGTAGTAGGCGTAGGCGATCTCGATCTGCGCTTGCTGGGCATAGCGTCCGTAGGGGTAGCGCGCCTCCAGCTTCTCGTAGAGCTGGACCGCGCGCTCGTAGTCGCGCCCGTCGAGGTTCTGTCGCGCCTCCGAGTAAAGGCGTGCGGCCGACCAGCCGCGCGTTTCGTCCACTTCCCCGGGCAGCAGTCCGCATGCCCCGACCACGGCGGCGAGCAGGAGAGCCGCCAATCTCGTTAAACTATCTCGCAAGACGATGGGAAACATGGGCGCAAATTATAGCGTAATCGCGGAAGCGCCAAGGCGCATCGAGCTCACGGTGCCCGAGGACTGCGCGGGGCTGCGGCTCGACCAGGCGCTCTCGCGCCTGCTGCCCGAGTTCTCGCGCAATCGGCTCGCGCGGTGGGTGAAGAATCATCACGTGACGCTTGACGGCCGAGCGGCGCTGCCCCGCGAAAAAGTTTATGGCGGCGAAAAAATACGGGTCGTTCCGGAGCCCGATCCGGAAACGCTCGCCCATCGGCCCGAAGCCATTCCTCTGGACATCGTACACGAGGATGAGGCTCTGATCGTCATCGACAAGCCGGCGGGGCTCGTGGTCCATCCCGGCAGCGGAAACTGGAGCGGCACGCTGCTCAACGCGCTCCTCGAGCACGCGCCCCAGCTAAGCGAGGTGCCGCGCGCCGGGATCGTGCATCGCCTCGACAAGGACACGAGCGGACTGCTGGTGATCGCGAAGACGCTCGCCGCTCACGCTGACCTCGTGCGCCAGCTCCAGGCCCGTACGGTGACGCGCGAGTATCTCGCGCTGGTGCATGGACGTGTCGCACGCGAGGGTGTGGTGGAGGCGCCTATCGGACGGCACCCCGTGCAACGCACGCGCATGGCGGTCGTTGCGCGCGGCAAGCCGGCGATTACCCATTACAGCGTCGTCGAGCCTTTTGCGCAAACGACACTGTTGCGATGCCGTCTCGAGACCGGTCGCACGCACCAGATACGGGTGCACCTTGCGTCCATCGGGCACCCGCTCGTCGGCGACCCCGTATACAGTGCGAAACGCACGCAGCGGGCGGGCGGTGCAATCGACTTTGGGCGCCAAGCGCTGCACGCGGAAAAGCTGGCGCTCGTGCATCCTGCGACGCGCCGCACGCGAGCGTGGCACGCCCCGCTGCCGGACGATATGACCGAACTCCTCGTCCGGTTGCGCGAGCCCGTATGAAGTTCCCCGGCGACTGGATCGTTCCGGACTGGCCTGCTCCCCCGCACGTCAGGGCCTTCATCACCAGCCGCAACGGGGGCGTCAGTCGCGGCCCGTACACGAGCTTCAATCTCGGACTCAGCACGGGGGACGACCCCGAGGCGGTACGCGAAAACCGCGCACGCCTCATGCGTCACCTCCCCCAGGCGCCCGCATGGCTGCAACAGCAGCACAGCACCGCCGTCGTCGAAGCCGATGGCATGGAACGGCCGCTCCTCGCCGACGCGAGCATCGCGCGGCAACCGGGCACGGTATGCGCGATTATGGTCGCCGACTGCGTGCCAGTGCTCTTTACCGACCACGCGGGAAGCGTCGTCGCAGCCGCGCACGCCGGGTGGCGCGGCCTCGCGGGCGGCGTGCTGGAAAAGACCGTGGAGCAGATGGGCGTCGCGCCGCAGACACTGCTCGCCTATCTCGGGCCGGGCATCGGGGCCACGGCATTCGAAGTCGGCCCCGAGGTGCGGGATGCGTTTGTCATGAAGGACGAACACGCCGTAGAAGCATTCTCGCCTCTTTTGCCCGGCAAGTGGCTTGCCGACCTCTACCGTTTGGCGCGCCTCACGCTGGCACGTGCGGGTGTGACCGCCGTGTATGGCGGCCGGCTCTGCACCGTATCGGACCCTTCGCGCTTTTTTTCCTACCGCCGCGACCAGATCACCGGCCGCATGGCAGCGCTCATCTGGCGCGAACGCTGACGGCATATTCCACGCGGGACGCGGGTGGAGATTCGAGTATAATTGCCGGCCTTGCCTGATCCCGACGTGGTGCGCAGCCCGTCGTTCAGCAGCCGCCCCGCTCCACATCGTCGCTTCTATGACCATACTGACATGGATTTTCGCCGCCACGCTGCTCGGGGGCGTGCTTTCCGTTACCGCGGCCGCCGTCGTCGCTTTGAAAGCCCGTGTCACACAAGTGCCGATGCTCGTAAGCTATGCCGTAGGCGCGCTGCTTGGCGCGGTGTTCCTCGACATCCTGCCCGAAGCGTTCCGACGCGCGGAAAGCATCGAAACCATGGCGGCAACGGTGCTCTTCGGCATACTCCTCTTCTTCGTGCTCGAAAAGCTCGTGTTGTGGCGGCATTGTCACGTCGAGCGCTGCGAGGCCCATGACCCGCCCGAAGCGCTTCACGACCACGGGCGAAGCGGGATGATGATCATGATCGGCGATACGTTCCATAATTTCGTGGACGGCGTTCTGATCGCCGCGGCCTTTCTCGCCAACGTAGAGCTCGGGATCGTGACCGCACTGGCCATCATCGCGCACGAAGTGCCGCAGGAAGTCGGGGACTTTCTGATCCTGCTCCATTCCGGCTACACCAAGGTGCAGGCCTTTGCGTTCAACGTGCTCTCCAGCGCGGCGATGATCGCGGGCGCGGCGCTCGCCTATTTGACCCTGCAGACCATGGAAGCGCTGGTTGCTCCCTTGCTCGGTCTCGCCGCGGCCAGCATGCTTTACGTATCGGTCGCCGACCTGATTCCCGGGTTGCACCGCCGTCCGGAGCTGCATGCCACGGTGCAACAGGTGCTCCTGATCGGATTGGGCGTGAGCACCATCTGGCTCGTCGGGGAGCTCGCCCACACCCACCTGTCATGAACGCTCATTCGAGCGGGCTCGAAACCTATGCCGCCGTGAGCCGCAGGCTGTTCGAGCGCATGGTGCAGCCGTTCTCGGATGGCGGGGATTCTCCAGTCGCGGAAACGTTCAAGTCGGTTGCGGCGGGCGCCGCGCATGAGGCCGGTCAATGGCTCGAGATCAACAATCGCTACTACGAGCAGCATCTCGCGCTCTGCGCGGCGCTCGCGCGGCGCGCAGCTGGAGACGCGCCTCAGCCGGTGGCGGCGCCCGGGCCGGGTGATCACCGGTTCCGTGCAGCGGAGTGGCGCGAGCCGTATTTCGATTTTCTGGTGCAGTCGTATCTCTTGCGCGCGCGCTGGCTGGAAGCGCTCGTGCAAAGCGCCCGGCTCGATCAGCAGGCGAAGCGCAAGCTTTTGTTTTTTGCGCGCCAGCTGATCGACGCAATGTCCCCCGCCAACTTCCTGTGGACCAATCCAGAAGCGCTGAAACTCGCCGACGAGACGCAGGGCGATAGCCTCGCACGGGGACTCAAGAATCTTGCGGCGGATCTCGAACGCGGTCTCGTCTCGACGACCGACGAAGAGGCGTTCGAAGTGGGCCGTAATCTTGCGGTCACCCCCGGGGCGGTGGTTTTCGAAAACGATTTTTACCAGCTCATCCAGTATCGGCCCACCACCGACACCGTGCACGAACGGCCCCTCCTCATCGTGCCGCCCTGCATCAACAAGTACTACATCCTCGATCTCCAGCCGGCAAACTCGTTTGTCCGTTTTGCTGTGGAGCGCGGCCACACGGTGTTCATGATGTCGTGGCGCAACATGCCGCCCTCCATGGGACACGCGACGTGGGACGACTACCTCGAACAGGGCGTCCTCAACGCGATCGCGACGAGTGCCGCCATCTGCGGGGCGGACAAGATCAATGCGCTCGGATTCTGCGTAGGCGGGACGCTCCTTGGCAGCGCGCTCGCCGTAGAGCGCGCACGTGGACGCAATCCCGTGGCGAGCCTCACGCTGCTCGCCGCCATGCTCGACTTTTCGGACACGGGCGAGCTGAGCGTCTTTGTCGACGAGGCCTACGTGCTGCGGCGCGAGAATGATTTCGCGCGCGGCGGCGTGCTGCACGGGCGCGAACTTGCGCTCACTTTCGCCAGCCTCCGGGCCAACGATCTCATCTGGCGCTATGTCGTCAACAATTATCTCAAGGGCGAGTCGCCTGAGCCGTTCGACCTCCTCTACTGGAACGCCGACAGCACGAACCTGCCGGGGGCGATGTACGTCTATTACATACGGAATATGTATTTGGAAAACAACCTGCGTGTGCCCGGAGGCCTCACCATGTGCGGCGTTCCGCTCGATCTCGGCAAGCTCGACGTGCCGGCGTACGTGCTGGCCACGCGGGAAGACCATATCGTGCCGTGGAAAACCGCGTATGCGAGCGCGCGGCTGCTGCGCGGGGGAATCGATTTCGTGCTCGGCGCAAGCGGTCACGTCGCGGGGGTCGTGAACCCCGCATCGAACAACCGCCGCAGCTACTGGTTGAATGGCAGGCTCGAAGACGATGCGGGAACCTGGCTTGCGGCCGCCGAGAGGCGCCCGGGCAGCTGGTGGACGCACTGGAGCGCGTGGCTCGAGCCGCACGGCGGCCGCCGCATCGCAGCACGCGTGAGACTCGGCGGCGCCGAGTTTCGCGAGATCGAGCCGGCACCGGGGCGCTACGTCAAAGAAAAAGCCCGCTCGCCGCGCGCGGCGGCGGACACCGCACGATAGCAGCAACACTTATTCTGCGAGGAGAATCGACATGGCACAGCGCGTGGCAGTGGTGACAGGTGGCATGGGCGGCCTTGGCGAGGCAATCTGCACCAAGCTCGCCAAGATCGGCTACAGGGTCGTAGCGACGCATTCGCCGGGCAACAAGAAATGGAGCGGCTGGCTGGCCGAGATGAAAACGCAGGCGTACGACTTTCATGCGGCGGAAGTCGACGTCGCCGATTTCGATTCATGCCAGCGCGCGGTCGGACAGATCCAGTCGGAAGTCGGCCCGATCGACGTGCTCGTGAACAATGCCGGCATCACCCGCGACACCACCTTCCGCAAGATGGAGAAAACCGCCTGGGACGAGGTTCTGCGCACCAATCTCGACAGCGTATTCAACATGACGAAGCCGATAATCGAGGGCATGGCGGAGCGCGGTTGGGGCCGGGTGATCAACGTGTCCTCGGTGAATGGACAGAAAGGCGCCTTCGGGCAGACCAATTACTCTGCGGCGAAGGCCGGCATGCACGGGTTCACCAAGGCGCTCGCGCTCGAATACGCGCGCAAGGGGGTAACGGTGAACACCATCTCCCCCGGCTACATCGGCACGAAGATGGTGCTCGCGATCCCGCAAGAGATACTCGATACCAAGATCATCCCCCAGATCCCGGTCGGGCGTCTCGGCAAGCCCGAAGAAGTCGCGGGGCTCGTTGCCTATCTCTGCACGGACGAAGCAGCGTTTGTGACCGGAGCAAACATCGCGATCAACGGCGGGCAGCACATGTACTGAGGCCGCTGGGCGCTCGCAGGCGCACCGCAGCACCGCCCCGGCACAGCGTTATCAACCTGATTTGCTTCGGATTTTTCATGGCGTTTCATTGCAATGCCGCATCATCTCTGAAATAATCCATTTCATCGCATAGCAGGGGTCTTCCATGTCAGCGCAGCCCAGAATTATTAAAAAGTACCCCAATCGTCGCCTTTACGATACCGAAACAAGTAGTTACATCACCCTGGCCGACGTGAAGAAGCTGGTGTTGGAGAACATCGAATTCCGGGTGGAGGACGCGAAGAGCAAGGAAGACTTAACGCGCAGCATCCTGCTGCAGATCATCCTCGAGGAAGAAACCGCAGGCGCCCCGATGTTTTCGTGCGACATGCTGTCGCAAATCATCCGTTTCTACGGGAACGCCATGCAGGGAATGATGGGCAACTATCTCGAGAAGAATATCCAGACCTTCATCGAGATCCAGAAGCGCCTGCAGGACCAGTCGCGGCAGATGTACGGCCAGAACCCGATGCTCAATAGCGAGACGTGGAGCGAATTCGTCAAGATGCAGGGCCCCGCGATCCAGGGGCTCATGGGCCATTATCTCGAGCAAAGCGCGAACGCCTTTCTCGAAATGCAGCAGCAGTTGCAGCAGCAGACGCGGAATCTCTTCACCACCTTTCCGTTCCCCAATTTCGGGTCCGGCCAGAAGCCGGACTCGCCCTCGGGCACCGCCGACAAGGGGGACAAGGGCGAAGGCGGGCGTTGACTCAGGCCGCAACGGCTGCACCGCAGTCCACCCGTCCGCTGCACCGGCGCGTCCCCAGCGTCGGTTTCGTGTCGCTCGGCTGTCCGAAAGCGCTCGTTGATTCCGAGCGTATCCTCACGCAACTGCGCGGCGAGGGTTATGCCATCGCGCCGCGCTATTCCGGCGCCGACCTCGTAATCGTCAACACCTGCGGCTTCATCGACGCGGCGATCGAGGAATCGCTCGATGCCATCGGCGAGGCACTCGCCGAAAATGGCAAGGTGATCGTCACCGGCTGCCTCGGCGCTCAGGGCGACATCGTGCGCAAAACGCATCCGCGCGTGCTTGCGGTGACCGGCCCGCACGCGACCGACGAAGTGATGCAGGCCGTGCACGCTCACCTGCCCCAGCCGCACGATCCCTACACGAGCCTGATCCCGCCGCAGGGCATCAAGCTCACACCGCGGCACTACGCGTATCTCAAGATTTCGGAAGGCTGCAATCATCGCTGCACCTTCTGCATCATTCCGTCGATGCGCGGCGACCTCGTGAGCCGGCCGATCGGAGAAGTGTTGCAGGAGGCGGAAAATCTGGCGCGTGCCGGCGTGCGCGAGCTGCTCGTGATTTCCCAGGACACGAGCGCCTACGGCGTGGACGTGAGATACCGTACCGGCTTCTGGCGCGGGCGCCCGCTTAAGACGCGCTTGAGCGATCTCGCGCGCGCCCTGGGCGAGCTCGGCGCATGGGTGCGACTGCACTATGTCTACCCCTATCC
>CAMPGR010000026.1 GCA_946885605.1 uncultured Pseudomonadota bacterium | reverse complement strand
GTGAAGAGCGGCATGAGCGCGCTCGCGAGCATCAGCGCGATCACGCCGGGCACGCCGAAGAGGCGCCCGGAATGCAGCGCGAACATGCTGCTCACGAGCCTGGCGCCCGGCGGCTTGTCGGCATAGCGCTCGTGCTTCAATACGGTACCGCTTCGTGCATCGAGCACGACGCGGTCGAACGCGCGGTCGTGTGCGGAATCCGCTTGTAGATAAGTGATCTGCACCGGTTGTCCGGTTCTCTCCGGGACGCGGAGCGTGGCGCTCGAATACCCGCGTCCGATGCGCTCGAACGCGCTCCAAGCCGCTGTAAGATCGCGCTGCTTCTTCTCTTGCGCGGCATTAAGCGCTGGCTTTTCTCGCAAACGCCCGGAGCGCTGAGGACCGCTCGAATCGGACGGCGGCGCAGCGATGCGCGCGGCCGGACGCGGCGCGCCGGTGAGCGCGTACAGCGCATCGCGGTACCAGTCGTAGGACCAGTACAGTCCCGTGAGGCCCATCACGAGATAGGGAGCGAGCACCCATGTCCCGACGCACGCGTGCAGGTCGCGCAGGAACTTCCGGCCGCGGCGGCGCCAGTCGAACATAAGCCATGCGCGCCAATCGAGTGCGCGTCGCGGCCAGCGCAGGTACAGACCCGAGAGGCACATCACCACGAGCGCGAGCGTCGATGCGCCGACCACCTGTTTGCCGATCGCGCCGGCAGCGAGCCAGCGATGCGTTTCCCGGGCGGCGCGGAAGAACGCGGCGCCGCGCGGTTCACCCAGCATTTCGCCCGTATAGAGGTTGATGTAGTGCACTTCGCTGCGCCGGCGGCTCGAACCACTCGCAACGTCCGCTAGTGGAGCAAACATGATGCGCGCCGCACGATCACCCGCCGAGTACACCGTGAGCGAGACGATGCGCTTTTCGGGGTGCATGGTCTCGATGTGCGCAAGGAGTTCGACAGGCGAGAGGCGCTGAGCCTCTTGCCGCTCCGACACGGCAACGGGATTGAGCCAGTGCAGGATCTCGTCCTGGAAGGAGAGACACGCGCCAGTCACACCGACCACCGCGAGCACGATGCCTGCGCCGATGCCGAGCGCCCAGTGAATCTGAAACCATGTCCTTTTCATGCGGCGCTCGTTGGCACGTTCAGCACTGCGCCCACATGCGCAGGAGGTTGTGATAGCAGGCCGTGAGATGCGCGCAGGCCGTTTCGTCCGCACCGGAGGCATTCAAACGCTGGATGGCGTTGTCGAGATCGAAGAGCAGCGTTCGCTGGGCGTCGTCACGCACCATGCTTTCAATCCACAAAAACGAGGCAAGCCGCGCGCCGCGCGCCACCGGCGTCACCCGATGCAGGCTCGTTGCCGGATACATCACCATGTCTCCGGCGGGAAGCTTGATCGCATGCGCCCCGTACGTGTCTTCGACCAGCAACTCGCCGCCGTCGTATTCCTCGGTGGAAGACAGAAACAGTGTGGCCGAGATGTCGGTGCGGATCTTCGCGCCGTTGCCCGGGAGCAACCGCACAGCATTGTCAACGTGGTTGCCGAAGTGCATGCCGCCTTCGTAACGGTTGAAGAGCGGCGGATACACGCGGTTGGGCAGCGCTGCGCTGATGAAGAGGGGATTGCGCTCGAGCGCGCCAAGAACGATGTCGCCCAGCTCGCGCGCCAGCGGCGCGGCCTCGTCGATCTGCCGGTTATCCTTTACACGCGCGCCCTGGTAGCCCGCGGTGGCGAGGCCGTCCACCCATGGCGAGGCCGCGAGCCGCTCGCGCATGTAGCGCACCTGGTCGGGTGTGAGCACTCCGGGGATTTGCACGATCATGGGTCGATCCTTTGCATGGTTACATGCGGTAGGTAAAGGTGAGCAGCACCTTCCGCCCCTCGGCCGGCACGGCGCGACCGGCGCTCGCGGTGTCGAAGTACTGCTCGTCGGTGACGTTGAGCAGGCTCAGGCGGACGTCGTAGCGGCGCTGGTGGTACGCGAGTGTTGCGTCGGCTCGTGTGTAGCCGTCGGTGAGCGCAGTCTCGAAGTTATTGAGATACCACCTGGAAACATGGACCAGCCCTGCACCCGCTTCCCACCCGCCTGGGAAGAGGTAAGTGCTCCACAACGATGCCGAATGGCGCGGCGTATTGGGGAAGGTTTTGCCCTCGGCCGGAATTCCGGCGTCGGCGCCCGTGCCGATCTGTGGCGACTTGACGATCTCCCCGTCGAGATAAGTGTAGCCGCCGAATACCTGCCACGCCGGCGTGATGCGGCCGACCACGCCGAGCTCCGCGCCATCGACTCGCACTTCTCCCGCGAGAACCTGTGCGCCGGTCAATGGATCCGGCGTGCGCGCATTGGTTTTCTCGATGCGGAAGAGGGCGGCATTGAGGAGCACATTGCCGCCGAGGAGGTCCCATTTCGCGCCTGCTTCGTACGAGCGGTTCTTCTCGGGATCGAGATTCGCGGTGGTCGCGGATTGCGAGATCGCTTCCGCGGACGGATTGAACGATGTGCCGTACGAGACGTAATAGGATTGAAAATCCGTCGGCTGGTAGATGATGCCGGCACGCGTGCTCCACATGCGATCGAGCTTGGATAGCGCGCTCGCAGAGGTGACGGCGCCGGAGGCGTCGTAGTCGAGCTGCGTCGTGTCTGCGTTGAAGCGGTCCCAGCGCAACCCGCCCACGATCTTCCAGCGTCTGCCGATCTCCATCTGATCGTTCACGTAGGCGCCGATCGAATCCGCGCTCGTGTCCGTTGTTCGCGAGAGGAATGGCGCGCCCGGCCGCGTGCCGTTCACGGGATTTCCGAGATTGATCGGCACGTTCGTCGGGACCCAGGTGTTGCGATCGGTATCCGACTTGTCGATGGCGAGCTCGATGCCGGTCGTGATCGTGTGGCGCACACCGCCCGCTTCGACCCGGGCGATGAGATCGGTCTGGTTGACGAGCGAGGAATCGGTCACGTTGCGGTCACGGTCTTGCCGAGCAGCCTCCATGCGGCCGAGCGGCGTGGCGTGGCTAGGCGTGCCGCCGCCGATGACCGTCACGGCGCCGAGCGGCGTGGGGCGGGCGTCGGTTGTGTTGCGGCCGAACTGCGTCTGATTGCGCAGCGTAAGGTGCGAACTCAACTTGTGCTGGATCGTCGCGCCGAACAGTCCGATGTTCTGATCGAAGTGATCGTCGAGGTAGCCGTAGAACCGGTCGGCCGGCGCTTCGATCGGTTTGCGAACCGATCCGGGTCCATTCACCGCGACGAGCGGAAAGCCGTAATCCGGCAGATCGCGATTGCGTTCGACGAGCGCGAAGAAGCGCACTTCGGTGGGCGTGCCGATGCCGAAGCTGAGCGACGGAGCGATGCCGAGCCGCTTGCTCTCCACCTCGTCGCGGGTGGAATCGGCGTCGTGCGCGAGCGCGGAGACGCGGAAAGCGGAGGTGTCGGAGAGCGGCCGGTTCACGTCGAGTGTGGCGCGGCGGTAGTTGTCCGTGCCGAGGGTGACGGTTGCCCCCGCGAGCGGTACGAGCGTCGGCCGCTTGGTGACCTGGTTGATCACGCCGCCGGTGGAACCGCGGCCGAACAGCATCGAGGACGGGCCTTTCAGCACCTCGATGGAATCGAGGAAGAAGGTGTCGCGCCGCGCCTGGCCGCGGTCGCGAATACCGTCTAGAAAGAGATCGGTGCGCGCGGAAAATCCGCGCAGGTTGATGTTGTCGCCAATCTGTCCGCCTTCGCCCGCCGATATCGTAATGCCGGGCACATAGCGCAGCGCGTCGACCAGAGAGGACGCGCTCTGCGCCTCCATCAGAGGGCGATTGATGATGGTGATCGATTGCGGAATGTCGCGAACCGGCGTGGGGACTTTGGCGCCGACGTTGGAAACGCCCGGCGCATACTCGTCGCTCGCCGATTCCCCGCGCACTTTCACTTCGGGCAGCGTCGCCTCGGATTGCGCGGAGGTTTGCGCCCGCGCGAGATGAGGCCCGAGCGCGATACACGCAAGGGCTGCGCCCGTGACGAGAAGGGGCGCCGGACGGCACTTCGGCTCGAGCCGGGATGTCGTTGCTGCGCGCGGCGCAGCGAACAGCTCGCCGACGGCGGCAACGATAGGTTTGAGGACAGGTTGGTATACCATTCAGTCTCTCCTTGTCTTGTTGGTTTTCTGGCTGGCTACCGCCGGGAGGCTGGATGGCTGGCTTGGGGTCAGTTGACGGCGCTAGGGTCCCTTGCTTACGGCGACGGAAGTGGGGCGGGCTGCAAACACGGTGATCATCACGAGAGGCGCGTCGCGATTCGCCTGCGGTTCGAGATGCGCATCCAGGCGAAGCCCACGAGCACGGCGGCGAACACCAGCACCTGCGCAGCGAGCGACTGCGCCGTTGGATAGATGCCGAGAGCCATCACAGTCACTCTCCCAAAGGGACTGGCCGCGATGACGCCCGCTTCCTGCAGCGCTTTGATGCCGTGCCCGGTGAAGATCACGGCAAGCAGCGCGAGCAATATCGAGCTCAACCCGAAGAAGAGGCCAATCGGCAGACGAACCGTGTAGCGCAGGATGAGCCAGGCGAGGACACCGAGCGCTGCGGCCGCGCACGAGAATCCCACGATTACCGAGCCGCGCGCACCTTCGCCTGCCTGCTGCCACAGCGCCTGATAGAAGAGCACCGTTTCGAATGCTTCGCGATAGACCGCAAGGAACGACACGCCCGCGAGCGCCCACAATGCGCCGTGCTGCAACGCGCTTTTGAGGTGCTGCTCGATGAAGGCTTTCCAGGCGTGCGCATAGCTCTTGCTGTGCAGCCAGACGCCGACGTAGATCAGAATAGCCGCAGCGAACAGCGCCGTGATGCCTTCGGTCAATTCGCGCGTGGCGCCGCTGATAGCGATCAGGGTCGCGGCCGCGAACCATGTGGCGACGCCAAGCGCCAGTGCTCCGATCCACCCTGCGTGTATCCAGGGCAGCGCTTCGGGGCGCCCGGCTTTTTTCAGGAACGCGATAATGGCGGCCACCACGAGCAGCGCTTCCAATCCCTCGCGCAGCAGGATGAAAAACGCGCTGATCGCTGCGGTCGTCGGCGATAGCCCTTCCGCATCGAGCTTCTCCGCGCTCGCGGCGAGGAGTCCGTCGATACGCTGGGCCACTTGCGCGACCTCGTCAGCCTGTGCACCGCGCCGGACGAGATCGCGGTAGGCGATCATCTGTGTTTCGACTTCCTGGCGCAGACCGCGGTCGAGGGTGTCGAGGCTCGCCTCGGCAAGCTCGAATCCTTCGAGATAGGCGGTGACCGCGAGACCCAGCGCTTCCTCGCGCCTGCCCGCGCGATAGGCCGCAACGCTTTCCCCGAGCAGGCGGCGCGAAAATGCGACCGGCGATTCTTTCCCGGCCGGGAGCGCGGACGGATTCGCCTTGAGCCAAGCCAGTGCATCTGCGACATCAGCGCCATATCGGGTAGTCACTTCGCGTTCGTCCAACGTCGCAACGGCGCGCAAGCCTCCCACTTCGCTCTTCCCCACGCCGCGTTGCCATAGCGCGTGCCCGCGGCGCAGGCGTCCGGGATCGGTCCCCAGCGAGCCGACGTAGAACGCGAGCGCCCAGCGTTCCTCTTCACTCAACTGCCGGAACGCGCTCATCGCGGTGCCCGCCACACCGAGCGTGATCGTACTGTAGAGCCCGTAAAGGCTTCTCTGCGCCATGCGCGCACGGTCGTGGAAGTTCGACGGCGCGGGATCGAGGCCTCGCGCCGCCGGCCCGTCGCCACGGCCTTCGGCGCCGTGACATCCGGCGCAATGCCCGCCATAGAGCGCCGCCCCGCGCTTCATGTCCGGTGGGCGTTTCGGCGTGACCTCGATGTTGTACGCTTCGATCACCCGCCAGCGTAAATCGGATGCGAGTTTCGATACCTTCGTGCCTGGCGCCTTGGCATCGATCAGACGATTGAGCGCTTGGGCTTGATCGAGTAACGCTGCGCGCTGGGGAACCGCGGCGAGCTTTTCGATGAGCGCGATGACCTGGGCCGAAAATTCCTGCTGCTCCTTGTACTCGGCTTCGTCGAGCACCTTGCCGTCCTTCACGAACTCGGGGTAGTCCACGCTCACGTAATCGAGCATGTGCACGATCGTTTGCGCCGAGTCGTCCGCACGCACAGCGAACGGGAGGGCCAGCAGCAGAACGAAGAGCAGGCGCGCGAGCATTATCTTTCCGCGTCCGGTTCGGTGACGAAGCCGATTTTGGCAAGGCCCACTTTCGCGGCGGCCGCCATCACTTCAGCGACTTTCTGGTACTCCGTGGCGCGGTCCACGCGCAGGTGAAGCTCAGGTTGCGGATCGACCTTCGCGGCTGTGACCAGGCGAGATTCGAGAGTCTCCTCATCGACAGTCTCGCCATTCCAATAGAGCGTGCCGTCCGCGCGAATGACGAGCTGGATGTTTTCGGGTTCGGTGATGTTCGGATGGCTAGATGCCTTCGGCAGGTCGATCTTGACGGCGTGGGTGAGGAGCGGCGCCGTGACGATGAAGATCACGAGCAGAACCAGCATCACGTCGATGAGGGGGATCATGTTGATCTCCGCCGTCGGCGCCGATTCGCCTGTCTTGTTGAATCCGCCGAAGGCCATCACAGGGCTCCGCGCATCGCCGGCGTGCCATGCAAAGGCGTCACACCGGCGGACTCGGTCACGTGGGATCCGGTAGTGAGCAGCGCGAAGAGATCGTGCGCGAAGGAGTCGAGCTGGGCGAGGACGACGCGGTTCCTGCGCACGGAGAAGTTGTATGCGAGCACCGCCGGTATGGCGACTGCAAGCCCGAGTCCCGTCATGATAAGCGCTTCGCCCACAGGCCCGGCGACCTTGTCGAGGGTGCCCTGGCCGCTCATGCCGATCGCGACGAGCGCATGGTAGACGCCCCAAACGGTTCCGAAGAGCCCGATGAAAGGCGCCGTGCTACCCACCGAGGCGAGCACGGTGAGTCCCGACTCGAAGCGGGCCGTTTCCTCGCCGATCACGCGCCGCATCGAGCGCGTAAGAAACTCGGCCATGCTGCCCGATTCGTTGAGCTTGTTGGCGCCATGGCGCTGATGGTGGCGCGCGGCGACGATCGCGTGCCACGCGAGATGCGAGAACGGCTCGTCCGGATGGTGCTCCTCGAGATGGGTGGCGACGGCCTGAAGCGACGGTGCGTTCCAGAACGTGTTGAGGAAACGGCGCGTGCGCATACGTGCGAGCAGCGCGATCCCCGTTTTCGTCACGATCAAGTACCACGTGGACACGGACATCAGTAGCAAAATCACCAGTATCGCTTTACCCACGGTATCGGCCTGCGCGAGAAAATGCGCGAAACCCATCGATTGCTGCGGATCCAACGGCTAGCTCCTCAAGCTGAAAGAAATTGGCACCACCACCCACGCGGCCACCGATTGATCCCCGCGTCGCGCAGGCACGAACTTCCAGTGCTTCACCGCCTCGAGCGCCGCGCTGTCGAGCCGGCTGAAACCGCTCGAGGATTTCAATTGCACCTCCTCCGGTACGCCCGCTTCGCTCACAAGGACGCGCAGCACCACCTTTCCCTCTTCACCCATCCGCCGTGAGAGGGTCGGATACTCGGGTGGTGGATTCTGGAGATACTCCGCGTTGAAGCTCGGCGGTGTGATGGGCAGCGCTGCCGTCGCAGTGCGTGCGGGCGGCGCCGACTGTGGGGCTTTCGGCGGCGCAGGCTCCGGCGCAGGCACGGCCTCAGGCTCGACCCTCGGGGCCGGTGGCGGGGGGGCGGAAAACGAACCGGGTGTTTCCGTCGTGGCGGCCATGACAGGCGGTTTTGGTGTGGATCTTGGCTTCGGACGCTCCGCCCGCGGCTTCCGCTCGGGCTTGGGTTTACGCTGCTCCACGCGCGGCTCGACGGGCAGCGGCTTCGGCGCAACATCAGCCTTCTCCACTTTGGGCGGCGAAACGAGATGCACCATGATGGGCGCCGCCTGCGTAATCGCCGAGCGCACGGGCTCCATCTGCAGCAGAAACGCGACAACGCTGGCATGCAACGCGATCGTGAGCGCAAGACCGCCAAATCTGGCGAAGCCTGCGGTAACGGCCCCGTGGTGCATGACGTCGTGGAGCGCGGCGTTCAGTGCAGCGCGAAGGCCGGATTGGTGAGAGAATTTTCGCGCCCCTCGCGTGCCGCAGTGCTCCAGTCCTGTATCGACGACGCCGCTACATCGCGGAGAACGTGATCGGCGTGCGGGTGCCGCGAAAGCCATGCAAAGTGCTGTGCGATGCACGAAGCGAGGCTCGGGCAGCGATTTTTCCGGTAAGCGGTGATGAGGTAGAGGAGGGCAGCGACAATGACTTCCGGGCGCCTCCCGGCGTGCGCCGCTTCGATTGCTCTCGATTTCTTAGCCATCAAACGTCCTTTCAGCCTGTTCGATCTCTTGCATCGGCTGGCTGACCCGGAGGGGTCTGGCTGGCTATGCTCCGATTCGCCCGGAGGCGATTATGCGGTGAGGATGAGTTTGCCCTGCTGCGTCAGTCGCAACCGGTAGTCGCGTCCTTCATGCTCGATGATCAGTTCCCGTGCCGTGCCCAGGAGCGCTTTGCTGGTAATCCTCGGCGGTGGTGGCCGGGCGGCGCGCTGTGCCGACTGAGGCGGGTTCTTCGGTCTCTGCGATCGGGGATCGTCACGCATTACAGCTCTTCCTGAATGAGGATGGCCGCCGCACGTTTACGCTCGCGCGCGGGGCCATGGCTACGAGCCCGCTTATTTGTATCCCGCGCGATCGAGGATCTTCTGCGCGATGGGCTGATTCTTGCCAAGCACCGCGATATTGAGCGTGTCCATCTTGAACGTGCCGAGTGACTCGAGCACCTTGTTGTCGAGCTTGACGCCTTTGACGACCGGCCACTCATTGTTGCCGTTGGCGAAATACTGCTGCGCGGAATCGCTCGCGAGATACTCGAGGTACTGCACCGCTACACCGCGATTCGGGGCGTTCTTGAGCACGCCCGCGCCGGAGATGTTCATGTGGGTTCCGAAGCTCTTCTGGTTCGGCCAGATGAGCCCCACGGCCTGAACGACTTTTTTGTCCTCCGGCTTATCGGACTTCATCAGCCGCACGTAGTAATAGCTGTTGCTGATCGCGACGCCGCACTCGCCTGCCGCGACGGCCCGGATCTGATCGGTGTCGCCGCCTTTCGGCGCCCGCGCGAAGTTCGATACGACGCCGCGCGCCCACTCTTCGGTCTTGCGCTCGCCCCAATGCTCGATGAGCGCACTGATGAGCGAAAGATTGTAGACATGGCTGCCCGAGCGGGTGCAGACCTTGCCTTTGAGTTTGGGATTGGCGAGGTCCTCGTAGTTCTGCACGTCGGCGGGATTGACGGCACCCTTGTTGTAAACGATCACGCGGGCGCGCGCGGAGAATCCGAACCACTGATCGTTGGGCGCCTGCATGTGCTCGGGCAGCCGCGATTCGAGTATCTTGGACTTCACCGGCTGGAACAGCCCCAGCTGTTCGGCACGCCACAGGCGGCCGGCGTCCACCGTGACCAGCACGTCGGCGGGGCTGCGCGCGCCTTCGTTCTTGATGCGCTCGATGAGGGGATCCTCTCCCGCTTCGATGCGATTGATCTTGATCCCGGTCTGCTTGCTGAAGTTCGAGTAAAGGGACTCGTCGGTCTGATAGTGCCTCGACGAATAGAGGTTCAGAACCTTGTCCTGCGCTACCGCAAGCCCGGAGCATCCGAGCATTACGGCGAATATGGCAAAGGGTGTTTTTCTGAGTTGCGCCATACAGGTCTCCGCTAGGTTAGTTTTGTCGGCGCCGGTAGCGTAACAAGAACTATTCTCAAATGCAACTGGGAACGATTGCGGTTATCAAAGAAGGGGAAGGAATAAGGCAAGCTATTGTTTCGTAATGATTGCCACACATCAGACTCCCCAATGCTTGCGCGCCCGCTCGCTTTTTAACGATAATGGTTCTTATTTGCTCAAGGCTTTGCCCGTGTATATCTGCGTTTGCAATCGTGTTACCGATTCGGAGGTGAGGCGTTGCGTTCGTGAAGGCGCCTCTACGCTCTCCGATCTCCAGATGCAGTTGGGGGTGGCGTGCCAGTGCGGTGTTTGCGCCGCGACGGCGCTCGACGTTCTGCGCGAAGAGACGGACCGCGCCTGCGATTCCGGCCCGTTGCAGCTCGGTCTTTCCGCGTCCACCTGATGCGATTCCGGCTTGGTGCTTGCCAGCCGTATACTTCGCTCACGCTTTGCCAGGAATAGCCCATGAAAGCCGACGCGAAAGTGATCTCCCTTCTCAATGCCGCGCTCAAGCAGGAGCTCACTGCGACGAACCAGTACTTCCTGCACGCCAAGATGTTCGAGCACATGGGGCTCATGAAGCTCTACGAGCACGAGCGCAAGGAATCGATCGATGAGATGAAGCACGCCGATGAGCTCATAGAGCGCATACTTTTCCTCGAAGGACTTCCCAACCTTCAGGATCTCGGGAAGCTCCTTGTCGGCGAGAACGTGGAGGAGATCCTCAAGTGCGATTTGCAGCTGGAGCAGGCTGCGCGCCCGATGTACCAGCAGGCGATCGCCTACTGCGAGTCATGCGGCGACTACGTGAGTCGTGAGCTGCTCGAAGACATACTCGAGTCGGAAGAAGAGCATATCAACTGGCTCGAGACGCAGTTCGATCTCATCCGCAAAGTCGGTATCCAGAACTACATCCAATCGCAGATCTGATATGCTGCGATTGGCGCGGCGAGCTCGAGCGCTCCGCCGCGCGATCATGACAAAGCGCAGCCTCAGATTCACTTCGATTCTTTGTGTCTTGCTGCTGCTCTTCGCGCAGCACAGCGCATTCGCGCACGCGGCGTTTCACGCGCACGGCGACCAAGCGCCGGCCCACGAGGAAGACCAGAGCGATAAGTCTTTCCAGAGCACGCTTTGCGGATTGCACGGCGCGTTCGGCCAGGTGCTGGGCGGGGTGGAGCCGGACATACAGCACAATCCGGCTTTCCGGTGCGCGCTGGAGTGCACCGCGCATCTTGCCGCAGCACCGGTCTTTCCCGAACCTCACGTCCCGCTTTCCCGCGGCCCCCCTTCTTTCTCCTGATCAGCACGACGCGAACGGCAGCTTCGGTTGCCACACATTGTTTCGTCTTGACGGGAGATTCACATGCACAAGCGCAATTGGGCCGCTGCGGCGGTCGCAATGGCTATTTCCGGCCCGGTGGCGGCGCAGGACGCTGAACTCGCGAAGATCCGCGAGGAGATCAAGCAACTGAAGGAAAACTATGAGAAGCGGATACAAATGCTGGAGAAGAAGCTGGCCGAGGCGGAGGCAAAGCACGCGACCAGCGCTGCGGCGAAAGACGCGCCGCTGGCTGCTCCCGGCGTCGCTGCACGCAGCGCCGAGAGCGCGTTCAATCCCGCGATATCACTGATCCTGCAAGGCACGTACGCCAATACATCGCAGGACCCGAACACCTTCCAGATCACCGGTTTCATGCCGTCCGGCGGTGAAGTTGCGCCGCCCAAGCGCGGATTCGGTCTTTCCGAAACCGAGCTCATCTTCAGCGCCAACATCGATCCCTATTTTCGCGGTGCCGCGGTTGCCGTGCTCACGCCGGAGAATGAAGTGGAGCTGGAGGAGGCCTTCATCCAGACGCTCGCGTTGCCGCAGGGCTTGACCCTGAAAGCGGGCCGGTTCCTCTCGGCAATCGGCTACCAGAACGAAATACATCCGCATGCATGGGACTTTCTGGATGCGCCGCTTCCCTATAAAGCGTTTCTCGCGGGACGGCTGCAGCAGGACGGGGTGCAGCTCAAGTGGGTCGCCCCAACGCCGCTCTTCCTGGAACTGGGTGCGGAACTGTCGAGCGGCAATCAGTTTCCTGGATCGGAGCGGAACAAGAACGGAATCGGCGGCAGTGCGCTGTTCGGTCACGTCGGCGGCGATATCGGCGAGAGCTACGCGTGGCGTGCGGGGCTTTCGTACATCAAGACTTCACCCCAGGACCGCGGTTACGAGGACGTCGACTCGCTGGGCGGCACGGTGCTCAACAGCTTTACCGGGGACGCGAAGGTCTGGGTCGCCGATGCGGTGCTCAAATGGGCGCCGAACGGCAACTCGAGCTACACCAACTTTAAGCTCCAGGGCGAGTATTTCCGCTTCCGGCAAGCGGGAACCCTCACGTATGACGACACCGCGGGCAGCGGGACCTTTGGCGCGCTGAGCGACAGGTTTGCGAGCCGGCAGAGCGGCTGGTACGCGCCGGCCGTGTACCAGTTCATGCCCCGCTGGCGCGTCGGCTACCGCTACGATCGCCTCGACTTCGGCAGCGTGGACAACGGCATCGTGCTGAACGGGCTAGGACCCACCGCGGCAGATTTTTCTATACTCACTCCGCACAATCCCAGCCGCAACTCGGTGATGATCGACTGGAGTCCGTCGGAATTCAGCCGTCTGCGACTCCAGCTCGCTGCGGACAAGTCCCGGCTCGGGTCAACGGACAACCAGATCTTCATTCAATACATCCACAGCCTTGGCGCGCACGGCGCGCACCGGTTCTGAGGCGAGGAGAAAGATATGAGCAAATCGACTCAAAGCCTCTTCGGGCTTGCAGCGCTGCTTTTTGCGTCACCCGTACTGGCGGCACTGAACGTCTTCGCGTGCGAGCCGGAATGGGGCGCGCTCGCCAGGGAACTCGCGGGCGACGCGGCGAGCGTTTATGTCGCGACCAATGCGCGGCAGGATCCGCACCGCATCGAAGCGCGCCCGAGCCTCATTGCGCGCGCTCGAAGTGCGGATCTCGTCGTGTGCACCGGTGCGGAACTGGAGGCGGGATGGCTGCCTCTGGTTCTCACCCAGTCGGGAAATGCAAAGATCCAGAACGGGCGGCCCGGCTACTTCGAGGCGGCGCGCCATGTCGAAATGCGCGAAATCCCGCAGCGTCTCGATCGCGCGCAGGGCGACGTGCACGCTGCCGGCAATCCGCATGTCCATCTTGATCCGCGCAACATCGCCCGTGTCGCCTCGGCGCTCGCGGCGCGCATCGCTCAAATCGATGCAGCGAACGCGGCCCGCTATGAGGCGCGCAGCCAAGCGTTTCTCGAGCGCTGGCAGCAGGCGATCTTGCGCTGGGAGACGCTCGCCGCGCCGCTCAAGGGCACCCCGCTGGTCGTCCATCACAAGGACATGTCGTACCTCTTCGCCTGGCTCGGCCTGCGCGAAGTGGCGGCGCTGGAGCCCAAGCCCGGGCTGCCACCGACGACCGCACACCTCAGCGAATTGCTCGCGCGCCTTGCACAAGACCCCGCCAAGGCGGTCGTGCGCTCGGCCTACAGCGACCCACGGGGCGGGGAATGGCTTTCCGAGCGCGCCAAAATCCCCGTTATCGTGCTGCCTTTCACCGTCGGCGGCAGCGATAAGGCGCAGGACCTGTTTGGGCTCTTCGACGACACGTTGGCGCGCCTCCTGGCGATGATCAAGTGAGCGCGCCTGAAATCGACTTGAGCATACTGTGGCCTGCTTTCGCGGCCGGCGTGCTCGTCACCGCGACGCATGTCCCGCTCGGCATCCAGGTGTTGAACCGGGGCATCGTTTTCATCGATCTCGCGATTGCGCAGATCGCGGGGCTCGGGGTAATCCTCGCCGATTGGTTCGGCCTGGAAGCGTCGGGATGGGCGCTACAGGCGTGCGCCCTGGCGGCTGCATTGAGCGGAGCCCTACTCCTAACTTGGACCGAGAAGCATTGGCCCGAAGTGCAGGAAGCGATCATCGGCGTCGCATTCGTGCTCGCGGCGAGCGGCGCGCTGCTGCTGCTCGCCGCTCACCCGCACGGCGCGGAGCATCTCAAGGAGTTGCTCGTAGGGCAGATTCTGTGGGTGACGCCGAGCCGTGTCGCCCTTATCGCGCTGATCTACGCACTGCTCCTGTTCGTCTGGTTTGCCGCCGCCGACAGGATGGGGCGCATGGGTTTCTACATCGTATTCGCGTGCGCGGTCACTTTCTCGGTCCAGTTGGTCGGGCTGTATCTCGTATTCATCACCCTCATTGTTCCGGCGCTCGCGACACGCGGCTTTTCGCAGCATCGCCTGCGTTTCGCATATGGACTCGGCGTAGCGGGCTACGGCGCCGGACTGCTCGTTTCCACGGCGACCGATCTCCCGTCCGGACCGACGGTGGTGTGGATAATGACGGGTCTCGCGGCGTGTATGCTCATCGCACGCGCGCGCACAAGTGCGCGCACGCAGCCGCTATGATCGGTGGAGCACGCCTCGGTCGAGCGAGACCGCTTTGATGAGCGCGTAGACCGGCTTGCCCGGCGCAAGCGCGAGCTGATGCAGGGCCCGCCGGGTGATGCGCGAACGCAGCGCGATGGCGCCAACCGCGATCGTGACATCGACTGTTGGAGAGTGCTCGTTAACGATCGATGCGATCGTTCCCGCCAGGACATTCTGGATGCTGATCGCGCGCGGCTGTTCCACCGCAACGGAGACGTCGCGTGCCCTGATTCGTACCCTCACCGAGTCGCCCACGCGCGCATCCACATGCGCAACGCTCAACGAGCCGCCCGCGAAGGCGAGGGTAGTTAGATCGTATGTTGCATCGATGTCTGTGACGGTGGCGTCGATGATGGTGCCGCCTTCGAAGGGTCCCGATGCCGGCGCGAGCTCCGGGTGCCCCATGATGTCCTCGACGCTGCCCGCCGCTACCGAACGGCCGGCCGCCATGAGGACCACCCGATCCGCCAGCCGTATCACTTCCTCCACCGTATGGCTGACGTAGAGCATCGGAACACGCCTCTCGTCACGCAAGCGTTCCAGATAGCCGAGTATTTCCGCTCTGCGCTGCTGATCGAGCGAAGCAAGCGGCTCGTCGAGCAGGAGGAGGCGCGGACAGGCGAGGAGCGCGCGTCCGATGGCGACACGCTGCTTTTCGCCGCCCGAGAGCTGTGCGGGCCGGCGCTCGAGCAGGTGGGAGATGCCGAGCAGCTCCACAATGTGTGCGAAATCCTCACGCTTGCGCATATGCCGATCGAACAGCTGCGAATAACGCAGGTTCTGCTCGACAGTGAGATGCGGAAAGAGGCGGCCTTCCTGAAAGACATAGCCGAACCTGCGTCTTCCCGCGTCGACGTTGATGCCGCGTTCGGAATCGAACAGCGTCTCGCCGTTCAAGCTGATGCGCCCGCGGCGCGGTCTGAGCAGTCCGGCGACCGCGTTGATCACCGTCGTTTTTCCCACGCCCGAGCGCCCGAAGAGGGCGGTGACGCCGCTCCCGCACTCGAAGCTCGCGTTCAGCCGGAATGCGCCCTGCTCGTGCTCAATCGCTACCGAGAGCGTCATAACCGAGTACCCGCCGGCTCGCGCGCCGCACGAGCGCTTCCGAAACGAGAAGCGCCGCGATGGAAAGGAGAACCGAGAGGATGCAGAGTCGCAGCGCGGCTTCGTCGCCTCCCGGCACCTGCGTCAGCGCGTAGATGGCAAGGGGCAGGGTCTGCGTCTCGCCCGGAATATTGGAGACAAACGTGATCGTCGCGCCGAATTCGCCGAGGCTGCGCGCAAATGAAAGCAGCGTCCCGGTGACGATGCCCGGCACGGCGAGCGGCAGCGTAACCGTGAGGAACACGCCCATACGGCCCGCGCCGAGGGTCTGCGCTGCGGCATCGAGCTTGGGGTCGATCGCTTCGATGGAAAGCCGCATCGCGCGCACCATCAGTGGAAAGCCCATCACGGCGCATGCAATGGCCGCGCCGGTCCAGCGAAACGCAACCACGATGCCGAACCACTCTTCGAGGAGGGCGCCGAGCGGGCCACGCCGGCCAAGGAGCAATAGCAGCGCGTAGCCGACGACAACGGGCGGCAGCACCAGCGGCAAATGGACGATGGCATCGAAGAGGCTCTTGCCGGGGAAATCGCGCCGCGCAAGGAGATAGGCAACGAGCAAGGCGAAGGGCAGGCTCAAGACGACGCTCCAGAACGCCACTTTGAGGCTCAGGAGAACGATGTCGAGCTCTTCTCGAGACAGCAAACCTTATCTCCCGTAAGGAGCTGGGGTCAGACCCCAGGACCGCAGGATCAGGGTGTGACCCCGGTCCGCTCATCTGCGCGCTCATTTCCCAACCGAGAATCCGTGGCGCTGCCAGACCGCGCGTGCGGGCTCGGATTGCAGAAATGCGAGCAGACGTTCAGCCATTTTCGTGCGGCTCTCCGCGAGCACCGCCGCCGGGTACACGATAGGCGGGTGGAGCTTCGCGGGAAACTCGCCCACGACCCGCACCTTTTTTTCCGCGACGGCGTCGGTTGCATAGACGATCCCGAGCGGCACTTCCCCGCGGGCGACCAGCGCGAGCGCGGCCCGGACGTTCTCGGCGCGCGCGACTTTCGGTCCGATTTCCTTCCACACCCCAAGCGTCTCCAATGCGCGCTTGCCGTATTTGCCGGCGGGAACACTCTCGTAGTCCGCCATTGCGAGCCGGCCATCGCCCAACGCCTGAGCCAGCCTGAAATGAGGCTCGATGACGAGCGCAGTCTTGCTGTCCACGGGCGCGATGAGCGCGAGGCGGTTCGACAGCAGATCGATCCGCGAGCCGGGCCGTATGATCTTCCGGCGCTCGAGATAGTCCATCCAGTCGGTGTCGGCGGAAATGAAGAGGTCAGCGGGCGCGCCTTTCTCGATCTGTCGCGCGAGCATGGGGCTCCCCGCGTACGAGACAGTCACTTTGGCACGCGTCTCGGCTTCGAAGCGCTTCGCGAGCTCGTCGAGCGCATCCTTGAGACTGATCGCGGCGTAAACGACGACGGGGCGCTCCTGCGCGCGCAGTGAGACGTGCGGCGCGGCAAGGCATAGGCCGAGTGCGTGGAGCAGGAGTCGTCTTCGCATGTGGTTTGGGCACGGGCTTGTCCGAACTGTACTAGCTTTCCCGCGCTTGCGCTCCGTCGTGCGGCGGTTTCCATCCGAATTGTCCTTCGATATCGCATGTTGATGCCATAATGCCGTCACGGGAATAGAGGCTGCGAACATGAAGCTCGGTTTCTTCACCATGCCCATGCATCCGCCGGGGCGCAACTACACCGAGACGCTGAAGGAGGATCGCGAGGCGGTGCTCCTCGCCGACCGTCTCGGATACTGCGAAGCGTTCATCGGCGAGCACGTCACGGACGTGTGCGAATCCATTCCTTCGTGCCTGAGCTTTATCGCGAGCGTGGCGCACGACACGAAGCAGATTCGATTGGGCAGCGGAACTGTGAATCTTCCGAACAACCATCCGGCGCAGGTCGCCGCGCACGTCGCGATGATCGATCACATGCTGGAAGGCCGCTTTCTCTTCGGAATCGGCCCGGGCGGGCTGCGCTCCGACTGGGAGGCGCTCGGGAGTCTCGACCGGGACCGCAACGCGATGTTCGTCGAGGCGATCGACCACATCATCGCGCTGTGGCAGGGCGATGCGCCGTACGACCTCAAGGGGCGGTTCTGGAATATCACCACAGAACGGACGCTGATCCGCGAGGCGGGGCAGGGCGTGATGGTGAAGCCCTATCAGAAGCCTCATCCGCCGATCGTGGTGACGGCGGTGGTGCCGCACTCGAAAGGGCTCATGGCCGCGGCGCAACGCGGCTGGAAGCCGATCTCGGCGAACTTCCTGCAGCCGGTGTGGGCGGCAACGCACTGGCCGATGTACGAGCGCGGCTGCACAGCCGGCGGGCACCGCGCGCAGCGCAGCGACTGGCGCGTATGCAAGAGCATTTTCGTGGCCGACGATGACGCGACGGCGCGGCGCTATGCGAGGAGCGTCGACGGGCCTTATGGCTTCTATTACTGGAACCTTCTCACGAAGCGCCGCGCGCACGGGAGCGTCGACATCTTCAAGCACGATTTTTCCATGGCCGATGCCGCCGTCACGCTGGAATACGTGCTCGACCGGCTGGTGATCTGCGGAAGCGTTGCAAGCGTCGTCGATCAGCTGCTGGCTTTTCGCGAGACGGTCGGCGATTTCGGCACGCTGCTCTATTGCGGCCACGACTGGGCGGATCTCGCGCTTGCGCGCCGTTCCATGGAACTGATGGCCGAGAAAGTCATGCCGGAAATCAACCGCACCGAAAGGCTGCAGTAAGCTTGCGCTGCCATGCTGCAGCGCCTTTTTCTGCGGGAGATTTACATGGCAAGGTTGATTTCCGGGATTTGGTTTGTCCTCATGCCGTTGCTCGCGATTGCTGCGGACGTCGATGCGCCGCCGCCGCAACCGGTGGACGTGAGCCCCTGGGGCATGATCCTCTTCGCGATCATTTTCGTCGGGATGATCGTCGGCTTCATCGGCTACGTCTGGTGGAAAGAGCGTTCGAAGAAGCAGGGACAGACAAGGCCTTAACCCCATCCTGCACGCATGGCGGGCCCTCCTCCCTCATCGGAGGAGGCAAGCACCCTCCCGGCAGCCCGCCGAGGGCGGCGGGGTTAGGCGGCCTTCGCGACGATGTCGCGAAGGACGTAGTGCAATATCCCGCCGTGTTTCAGATACTCCGCCTCGATCGCCGTATCGACGCGCAGCGTGAGCGTCACGCGCTCGGTGCTCCTGTCCTTGCGATGGATGACGAGCATCACGTCCTGCATCGGCTGGAGCTCGCCTTCGATGCCGGTGAGATCGAACGTCTCGCTGCCGTCGATCTTCAGTGATGCCACGCTGTCGCTGCCTTTGAACTGGCACGGCAGGATGCCCATGCCGATGAGGTTGCTGCGGTGGATGCGCTCGAAGCCGCGCGCAATGACCGCCCGGATGCCGAGCATCTGCGGGCCCTTCGCCGCCCAGTCGCGCGACGAGCCGGTTCCATATTCCTCTCCGGCAAACACGAGCAGCGGCACGCCTTCCGTGCTGTAGCGCATCGCCGCCTCGTGCATCCCGAGCTTCTCGCCGCTCGGATGATGGATCGTGACACCGCCCTCGCTGCCCGGCACCATCAGATTCTTGATCCGCACGTTGGCGAACGTGCCGCGCGCCATCACTTCGTGATTGCAGCGGCGCGCCCCGAACGTGTTCATTTCGGTGGCGCTATGCGCGGTCAGCCACTGTCCGGCGGGCGTGTTCGGGCGGATCGGCGCGACCGGGCTGATGTGATCGGTCGTGAGCGAGTCACCGTAGATGCCCAGCGCCCGGGCGCCGCGAATCTCCATGACCTTGCCGGGCTGCATGCCGAAACCTTCGAAGAAGGGCGGCTCGAGGATATAGGTCGACTTGGGGTGCCACTCGAATACCGCGCCCTTGCTCTCGGGAATCGCGTCCCACAACTGCTTCGCGCCGGAGAGGTTGCCGTATTCGCGGCGGAAATTCTGCGCGTTGTTCGCAAAGCGCAGCGCGCCGGCGATTTCGGCATCGCTCGGCCAGATATCGCGCAGGTAAACCGGCTTGCCGTCCTTTCCGGTCCCGATCGGCTCTGCCGCCATGTCGGTCCGAACGGTCCCTGAAAGGGCGAAGGCGATGACCAGCGGCGGGCTCATGAGGAAATTCGCCTTGAGGCTCTGATGCACGCGGGCTTCGAAGTTGCGATTGCCCGAGAGCACTGCGCACGCCACGACGTCGTTCTTTACCACGGCCTCCTCGAGTGCGGCATCGAGCGGGCCGGCGTTGCCCATGCACGTGGTGCAACCGTAAGCGACGACGTGGAAGCCGAGCTGCTCAAGGTAGGGGAGCAGGCCCGCGTCGCGCAGATACGCTGTGACCACCTTCGATCCCGGAGCGAGCGAGGTTTTCACGCGCGCGTTCGGCCGCAGGCCTTTCTCCACGGCCTTGCGGGCAAGGAGGCCCGCGGCGAGGAGCGCATTGGGATTCGATGTGTTGGTGCAGGAAGTAATCGCCGCGATCAGCACATCGCCGTGGCCGACATCCCGCTCCGCGTGTGCCGCGGGGAAGCGTTTGGTGAGCTGGTCGGCAGCCTTGCCGTAGCCGCCCTCGGCGACTGGCTTGGAAAAGAGCTCGGTGAAGCGCGACTTGATTTTGGGCAGGTCGATGCGATCCTGCGGCCGCTTGGGCCCGGAAACGCTCGGCACGACGGCGGAGAGATCGAGCTCGAGCACTTGCGTGTAGTCGATCTCACCCTTGCGCGGGATGCCGAACATCCCCTGTGCGCGATAGTAGCCTTCGAGCGCGTCGACGAGCGCGGGGTCGCGACCCGTCATGCGGAAGTATTCGATGGTCTTCTCGTCCACGCCGAAGTAGCCGATCGTCGCGCCGTAATCGGGCGACATGTTGGCCACCACCGCGCGGTCTGTGGCGCTCAGCGTCGCCGCGCCTTCGCCGAAGTATTCGACGAATTTTCCCACCACGCGCGCCTTGCGCAGCATCTCGGTGACCGTCAGCACGAGATCGGTCGCGGTGACGCCTTCGCGCAGTTTCCCGGTCATGTGCACACCCACGACATCGGGGGTGAGGAAGTAGATCGGCTGGCCGAGCATCCCGGCTTCGGCCTCGATTCCGCCCACGCCCCATCCGACGACGCCGATGCCGTTCACCATGGTGGTGTGCGAATCGGTGCCGACGAGCGTGTCGGGATAGTAGATGCCGTCCTTCTCCCACACGCCGCGCGCGAGATACTCGAGATTCACCTGGTGCACGATGCCGTTGCCGGGCGGGACGATGCGGATGCCGGAAAAGGCCTGCTTGCCCCACTTGAGGAAGGCGTAGCGCTCGCCGTTACGCTGAAACTCGATCTCCATGTTGCGCTGGACGGCATCCGGCGCGCCGTGCACGTCGACCTCGACGGAGTGATCCACCACGAGATCGACCGGAACGAGCGGCTCGATGCGCTTGGGGTCCGACCCCAGGCGCTGCGCGGTGGCGCGCATCGCGGCGAAATCATTGAGCGCCGGAAATCCCGCCATGTCCTGGAGCAGGATGCGGGCGAGCACGAACGGGATCTCGGCCGTGCGCGGCGCGTTCGGCTGCCAGCCCGCGAGGTCGCGCACGTGCGCCTCGGTGACGCGCTTGCCGTCGCAGTTCCTGAGCACCGACTCGAGCACCACGCGCAGCGCATAGGGCATGCGCGAGATCCTGCCGAGCCCGGCGGCTTCGAGCGCGGACAGCGCGTAATATCTGCCGCGGCCGGTCGTGCCGAATGTGAATGGCGTGAACGAATCGAAGAGATTGTGGGACACCTTCAGCTTCCCCTTTCCTTGCGTCTGGACTGTTTGTATTCGGTGAACCGGGTGGAACGGTAGGCGCCGCTCGCGACGAACTCCCCGAGCAGCAAGAATTCCGCGGCGTCCTTGACCGGGCCGACGATGCGCGCCGCTTCGTTACCGTCGGGATCGAAGAACACGAAGGTGGGCGTTGCGTTCACGCGCAGCGCCTGCGCGTAGCTCTTTTCAGTGTGGTCGCGGCCGGCGAAATCGCGGATCGGCACCGCGCCGTAGATGTCCGCCGGGAAATTGACGAAGCGCTCGCGGTAGAACTTCTGCACGTCGGCGCGGTTCAGCACGTTCGTCTTCATGTAGAGGCAGCCGGGGCAACCGTCCTGCTCGAACATGATGAGGATCGCCTTCTTGCCCGCCCGCTTCGCATCGCCCGCTTCGGCCTTCAGATCGCCGGTGTTGAGATTGAAGAAGCGATCGGCGTCGCGCACGTCAGCCGCAGATGCGGACGCAACGGCGAGGAAAGCCGCGAGGACGAGCAGCAGGCGGACGCCCTGGAAACGGACGGGTTCCACAACAAACTACACCACGAACATATCGACGAACTCCCTCACCGGCATGGCTTCGAGCCGCGCCTGGTTGCCGCAGACTTCCAGTATGGCCTCACGCTGCTTTTCCGGGAAGCGTCGCGCGAGGTTCGTCCGGAATTTGGCCTCCAGCAGGGGTATCCCTTCCTTGCGGCGCCGGCGATGTCCGAGAGGATATTCGACAGCCATCTTCTCGGTGTGGGTGCCGTCCTTGAAGAAAACCTGAACCGCGTTGGCGATCGAGCGCTTTTTCGGGTCCAGGTAGTCGAGCGTCCAGCGCTTGTCCTCGACGCAGGTCATCTTTGCCCGCAGCTTGTCGACGCGGGGGTCGGAGGCGACATCGTCCTCGTAATCCGCCGCGGTGAGGCTGCCCTTCATGAGGCCGATTGCTGTCATGTACTGGATGCAGTGGTCCCGGTCTGCCGGATTGTGGAGCGGCCCCTGCTTGTCGATGATGCGAATCGCCGACTCGTGGGTCGTGATGATGATGCGGTCGATGTCGTCGAGACGGTTCTTGACCTGCGGGTGGAGCTTGATCGCGCACTCCACCGCCGTCTGCGCGTGAAACTCCGCGGGATAGGAAATCTTGAAAAGCACGTTCTCCATGACATAGGAGCCGTAGCCGCGCTTCAAGCTGAACGGCTTCCCTTTGAAGAGCACGTCGTAGAAGCCCCAGGTCTTCGCGGTGAGCGCCGAGGGGTAGCCCATCTCGCCCTTGAGCGCCATCAGTGCAAGGCGCACGCCGCGGCTGGTGGCATCCCCCGCGGCCCACGACTTGCGCGAGCCGGTATTGGGCACGTGACGATAGGTGCGCAGCGACTGGCCGTCGATCCAGGCGTTCGAAACGGCGTTCACGATCTCTTCGTGCGTGCCGCCCAGCATCCGGGTCACTACGGCGGTGGTCGCAACCTTGACCAGCACTACGTGATCGAGGCCGACACGGTTGAAGCTGTTCTCCAGCGCGATCACGCCCTGGATCTCGTGCGCCTTGATCATGCCGGTCAGCACGTCGCGCATGACGAGGGGTTTTCTCCCCGCCGCGACCGCGTTGCGCGAGGCCCAATCGGCGGCGGCAAGTATCCCGCCCAGATTGTCCGAGGGGTGGCCCCATTCGGCCGCGAGCCAGGTGTCGTTGTAATCCAGCCATCGGATCATCGCGCCGAGATTGAACGCTGCGGTGACCGGATCGAGCTGGTAGGCGGTTCCCGGCACTCTCGCGCCGTTTGGGACTACGGTTCCGGGCACGATAGGCCCCAGGAGCTTGGTGCACGCGGGGTAGGAGAGAGCCTCGAACCCGCAACCCAGCGTGTCCATCAGGCAGAGCCGCGCGGTGTTGTAGGCCTCCTTGCTCCTGATCGTGTAGCGCGTGATGTAATCGGCGATGTCGACGAGGACCTTGTCCGGCTTGGGGCGAATGTTCGAGATGTGTGACGACATTGTTATTCGTTCCTTTCAAAAACTGAATCGCCAAGACCGCCAAGAAAACAGGAGATTCGAAACCAGTCTTCCTGCGATCCCTTCGCGTCCTTTGCGTGAATGCTTTTGCTTTTTGCCTTCTTGCCGCTCTTGGCGGCCTTGGCGGTTCAATTCATTTGCTCTTCTTCGGCGCGCGGCCGCGCTCCGCGAGCGGCACGAACTTGCGGTCTTCCGGCCCGGTGTAGACGGCCGTGGGCCGGATGATCTTGTTGTCGATGCGCTGCTCGATCACGTGTGCCGCCCAGCCGCTCGTGCGCGCGATGACGAAGATCGGGGTGAACATCGGCGTCGGGATGCCCATCCTGTGGTACGACACCGCCGAGAACCAGTCGAGGTTCGCGAACATCTTCTTCTCCCGCATCATCACCGCTTCGATGCGCTCCGCGACCTCGAACATCTTCATGTCCCCGGCATCCCCGGAGAGCGTGCGCGCGAGCTCCTTGATGATCTTGTTGCGCGGGTCGGCGATGGTGTAGACGGGGTGCCCGAAGCCGATTACGACTTCCTTGTTCCGCATGCGCGCGACGATGTCGTTCTCCGCCTCGTCGGGCGTTTCGTAACGGTTCATCACCTCGAAGCCGACCTCGTTCGCGCCGCCGTGCTTGGGGCCCCGCAGCGCACCGATCGCGCCGGTGATGGCCGAGTGCATGTCCGACCCCGTGCCCGCCACGACGCGCGCGGCAAAGGTGGAAGCGTTGAATTCATGCTCGGCGTAGAGGATGAGCGAAGTGTGCATCGCCTTCAACCACAGCGGCTTCGCCGGCCGGCCATGGAGGAGATGCAGGAAATGCCCGCCGATCGAATCGTCGTCGGTCTCGACATCGATGCGCCGCCCGCCGTGGCTGTAGTGGTACCAGTAGAGCAGCATCGAGCCGAAGGAGGCGATCAGCCGGTCCGCGATGTCGCGTGCGCCGGGGAGGTTGTGATCCTCCTTCTCGGGGAGCGCGGCGCCGAGGGCGGAGCAGCCGGTGCGCATGACGTCCATCGGGTGCGCCGCGGCCGGCACGTGCTCGAGGACGCTCCGCACGACGGCGGGCAGGCCGCGGAGCTGCCTGAGCTTGAGCTTGTAGTTCTGCAGCTCCGCCGTGTTGGGCAGCTTGCCGTGTATCAGCAGGTAAGCGATTTCCTCGAATTCGCACTGGTCGGCGATGTCGCGGATGTCGTAACCGCGATAGTGCAGGTCGTTGCCGCTGCGCCCCACGGTGCAGAGCGCGGTCGTGCCTGCCGCCACGCCCGACAGCGCGACGGATTTCTTCGGTTTGAAGCCGGTGCCTGATCCTTCTCCGCTCATGGCGCTCCCCTTGTTGCGACGTTACCGAGTACGGCAAAAGCGGATACCGGCCGGGTATCCGCCTCACTTATCCTTTCGGGCTGGCGACTGCGGGACGATCGTCATTCGGGCGAAAGCCGGAACCCGGAGTTTGCGCCCTGGAGGCCGACCCGCACTGGCATGGCGTTGCCCACATCAGCCCAGAAGATGCCGGATCGAGTCGCGCTCCTCGAGCAGTTCCTTGAGGGTCGCTTGCATCCGCGCGCGGCTGAAGTCGCTCAGTTCGATGCCCTTCACGATCTCGTACTTGCCGCCTTTGCACACCGCCGGGTAACCGTAGATCACGCCTTCCTCGATGCCGTAGCTTCCGTCGGACGGCAGCCCCATGCTGACCCAATCGCCCTCGCGCGTGCCGTGCACCCAGTCACGAATGTGATCCATCGCCGCGTTCGCCGCGCTCGCCGCGGAAGAGAGCCCGCGCGCCGCGATGATCGCCGCACCACGCTTCTGGATCGTCGGTATGAACTCCTTCTCGAGCCAGGCCTGGTCGTTGATCATCGGCCAGACTTTCTTTCCGTCGACCTCGGCCTGAAAGATATCGGGATACTGCGTGGCGGAATGGTTGCCCCAGACCGTCACCTTGCGCACGCTGGAGACCGGCTTGCCGACCTTGTGCGCGATCTGGGTCAGCGCGCGGTTGTGATCGAGGCGCATCATCGCCGAAAAGTTCGAGGGCTTGAGGCCCGGCGCGTTCTTCATCGCGATGAGGCAATTGGTGTTCGCGGGGTTGCCGACCACGAGGACTTTCACGTCGCGCTTCGCAACCTCGGAGAGCGCCTTGCCCTGCGGCGCGAAGATCTTCCCGTTCGCTTCGAGCAGATCCTTGCGCTCCATGCCCGGGCCCCGTGGGCGGGCGCCGACGAGCAATGCGACATCGGCATCCTTGAACGCGACCATCGGATCCGCGGTGGGCACCATCCCCGCGAGGAGCGGAAATGCGCAGTCGTCGAGCTCCATCATCACGCCCTTGAGCGCCTTCTGCGCCTTCTCTTCGGGAATCTCGAGCAGCTGGAGAATGACGGGTTGATCCTTGCCGAGCATCTCGCCGCTCGCGATTCTGAACAGCAGGCTGTAGCCGATCTGGCCGGCGGCTCCCGTGACCGCGATGCGCATGGGTGATTTCATGGACTAGGGCTCCTGAAGTGTGGAAAGCGTTTTCTGTCGAGCGGCAAGGAGGCGTAAAGCGGCGTGAGCAGCCGGGACAACGCGCATGACCGTGTAGCGCGGATGATAGCGAACCTCGCCTTTTCATGACAAGGATGGGCGGCCGGTTTGCATGCAGCCGCGCCAGGGCTGTGGGCGGCGCTCGAAGCTTCTGCGACGCAGCGAAAGCTGATAAGATTACGAGTGCATTCCGTACGAGGAACGCACGCCTCCTGCAAGTTCGCTCGAGCGGCATTCCCGCGGTTTCGTGTAGCCAACAAGAAAATTCATCAGATGGCCAAGCCCAGACCAAAATACCTCGATTTGTTCCGTATACGGTTGCCGCTGCCAGGGTGGGTCTCGATCCTGCATCGAGTGAGCGGCGCGCTGCTGTTTCTGTTCCTTCCGCTGCTGCTGTGGCTGTGGCAGCAGAGCCTCGCGACTCAGGAGTCGTTCGCGCGCTTCAGCGCCGTGGTGGCAACCCCGGTCGTCAAGCTCGTTCTTCTGGGCCTGCTGTGGGCCTATCTGCATCACCTGTGCGCGGGCTTCCGCCATCTCGTGCTGGACGTTCACATCGGGACCGAGCTCAGGGCCGCGCGAGCGAGCAGCGCCGCGGTGTTCGTGGTGAGCATCGGGCTCACGCTCCTGATCGGGGTGGCGCTATGGTGAGACGCGAAGTCGTCGGCGCGCACTACGGCACACGCGACTGGCTGGCGCAGCGCGTAACCGCGATCGTGATGACGGTTTACACGCTGCTCTTCGTCATAGCGCTGCTGGGCCTCCCGCGGCTCGACCATGCCAGCTGGCAGGCGTTGTGGACGGCGCCCTGGATGCGCCACGCAACGCTCCTGTTCATGTTGAGCCTGCTCTATCACGCCTGGCTCGGGATGCGGAGCATCTTCATGGATTACATCAAGCCCACGGGTCTGCGCCTCGCGCTCTACGTGGCGGTGATCCTCGCGCTCGTCTGGTACGGTGTCTGGACGGTGCAGATACTGTGGGGGCTGTAGGCGATGACTGTTGCACGCAGGGTTTTTGACGCGGTGGTGGTCGGCGCCGGCGGTGCGGGCATGCGTGCCGCGCTCGAGCTTGCGGAAGCGGGCCTGCGCGTGGCTGTGCTCTCGAAGGTGTTTCCGACGCGCTCGCATACGGTGGCGGCGCAGGGCGGCGTCGCCGCCTCCCTCGGCAACGTGAGCGAGGACAACTGGCACTGGCACATGTATGACACGGTCAAGGGCGCCGATTACCTGGGCGACCAGGACGCGATCGAGTTCATGTGCCGCGCCGCGCCCGAAGTGGTGTACGAGCTCGAGCACTTCGGCATGCCTTTCGACCGCACGGGGGATGGACGGATCTATCAGCGTCCCTTTGGCGGCCACATGCAGCACTACGGGCGCAATCCCGTGGAGCGCGCCTGTGCCGCGGCGGACCGCACCGGTCACGCGATGCTGCACACGCTCTACCAGCGCAACCTGCGAGCGCACACGCAGTTCTTCGTCGAGTGGATGGCGCTCGATCTCGTGCGAGATGCCGAGGGCGACGTGCTCGGCGTCGTCGCGATGGAGATCGAGACCGGTGAGGTGATGATCCTGCAGGCGCATGCGACGCTGCTCGCGACCGGCGGGGCAGGGCGCATCTATGCCTCGAGCACCAATGCTTTCATCAATACCGGTGACGGGCTCGGCATGGTGGCGCGCGCGGGACTGCCGCTCGAGGACATGGAGTTCTTCCAGTTTCATCCGACCGGCGTGTACGGGGCGGGCGTCCTCATCACCGAAGGCGTTCGCGGCGAAGGCGGGTTCCTCCTCAACAGGAACGGCGAGCGCTTCATGGAGCGCTACGCGCCGACGGCGAAGGATCTCGCGAGTCGCGACGTGGTCTCGCGCGCGATGGCGACAGAGATCAAGGAAGGCCGCGGCGCGGGCAAGGAGGCCGACCACATCCTGCTCAAGCTCGACCATCTCGGCGCGGAAGTGATCCAGAAGCGCCTCCCCGGCATCCGCGACATCGCCATCAAGTTCGCCAACGTCGATCCCGTGAAGGACCCCATACCGGTGGTGCCGACGGTGCATTACATGATGGGCGGCATCCCGACGAACTATCACGGGCAGGTGGTGGTGCCGGACGGACGAGGCGAGCAGGTCGTGAGAGGCCTTTATGCGGCCGGCGAATGCGCGTGCGTGTCGGTGCACGGCGCCAACCGGCTGGGCTGCAATTCACTGCTCGATCTTCTCGTCTTCGGTCGTTCCGCCGGTCGCGGGGTCATCGCGGATCTCGACAGCAGGGCGCACAAGCCGCTGCCCGCGGATGCAGCCGACCTGCCGCTCGCCCGCATCGCGCGGCTCGAATCGCAGAACGGCGCGGAAAGCGTCTCCGAGGTGGGCGCCGAAATGCGACGGGTCATGCAGGCCCATTGCGGCGTCTTCCGCTTCCCGGACAGTCTTGCCGAAGGCGTGCAGAAGATCCTCGCCGTGGCCGAGCGCGTGAAGCGCACCGGCATCAGCGACAGGAGCAAAGTGTTCAACACCGCGCGGGTGGAAGCGCTGGAACTCGACAATCTGATCGAGGTCGCACTCGCCACCATGATCTCGGCGGAGGCGCGCAAGGAGTCCCGCGGCGCGCACGACCGCAGCGACTACCCCAAGCGCGACGACGCGAACTGGATGAAGCACACGCTGTGGTACAGGGAGGGCAACCGGCTCGAATACAAGCCGGTCAAGTCGAAGCCCCTCACGGTCGAGCCCTTCGAGCCGAAGACGCGCGTTTACTAGACGGAGCACCGACGAGATGCGTTTTTCGATTTACCGCTACAACCCGGACACTGACGCGAACCCCTACATGCGCGAGTACGACATCGCGCTCGAGCCGACCGACCGCATGCTGCTCGATGCGCTGGTGCGCATCAAGGCGCAGGACGACACCTTCGCGTTCCGCCGCAGCTGCCGCGAGGGCGTGTGCGGGTCGGACGCGATGAACATCAACGGCAAGAACGGGCTCGCGTGCATTACCCGGTTGATCGAGCTGAAAGAGCCCGTCGTGATCCGGCCGCTCCCCGGGTTGCCGGTGATCCGCGATCTCGTCGTGGACATGTCGCAGTTCTTCAAGCAGTATCATTCCGTGCGGCCGTATCTCGTCAACGAGAGCCAGCCGCCGGAGAAGGAGCGCCTCCAGTCGCCCGAAGACCGCGACGAGCTGAACGGCCTTTACGAGTGCATCCTGTGCGCGTGCTGCTCGACCGCCTGCCCGTCGTTCTGGTGGAACCCGGACAAGTTCGTGGGGCCCGCCGGACTCCTGCAGGCGTACCGCTTCATCGCCGATACGCGCGACGAGGCGACCAATGCGCGGCTCGACGATCTCGAGGACCCGTACCGTCTCTTCCGCTGCCACTCCATCATGAACTGTGTCGATGTGTGCCCGAAGGGTCTTAATCCGACGCGGGCTATCGGCAAGATCAAGAGCTTGCTTGTGAAACGCCTGGTATGAGCAGGAACCATCAAGGTCGGCGCGCGCCGAGGCGTCGGGCATGAGCGAGAGGGACCGCATACGCTGGCACTGCCGGCGCGGGCTGCTCGAGCTCGACCTCGTGCTGGCGGCGTTTCTCGAGCGGCATTTCGACCGGCTCGATGCGCGCGAAGTGGAGCTCTTCAAGGCGCTGCTCGACCAGCCGGACAACGATCTCGTCGATCTGGTGATGGGAAGAGCGGAGCCCGAGCCGAAATTCGGGGCGATAGTGGAGCGGCTGCGCGAAAGCTGTGCGGCGCCGATGAGTATCTGAAGCAATGTTGTGTAGCAAGATTGTGTAGCAAGAACCGGAGACTGCTATGACCGAAAAGCTGGCCACCCTTTCCTTCAGCGACGGGAAGCCGTCGGCGGATTTCCCCGTGCTGAGCGGCACGGTCGGGCCCGAAGTGATTGACGTTCGCTCCCTGTACGCGAAGACCGGGATGTTCACCTACGACCCGGGATTCATGTCCACCGCGAGCTGCCGCTCGGCCATCACCTACATCGACGGTGATCAGGGCATCCTCATGTACCGTGGCTACCCCATCGAACAGCTCGCGGAGCACTGCGATTTTCTGGAGGTCGCGTACCTCATCCTGAACGGCGAACTGCCGAACCGCCAGCAGAAAGCCCAGTTCGACGACATCGTCACCCACCACACGATGGTGCACGAGCAGCTTTCTCGTCTGTATCAGGGCTTTCGCCGCGACGCGCATCCGATGGCGGTGCTCTGCGGTGTGGTAGGCGCGCTCTCCGCCTTCTATCACGACTCGATCGACATTTACGATGCGCGCAGCCGCGAGATTTCGGCGTTCCGCCTGATCGCCAAGCTGCCGACGATCACCGCGATGACCTACAAGTACAGCGTGGGCCAGCCGTTCATGTACCCGCGGAACAATCTGTCCTACGTGGAAAATTTTCTTTACATGATGTTCGGGACGCCGTGCGAGGAATGGAAGCCGAACCCGATACTCACGCGCGCGATGGAGCGCATCCTGATCCTGCACGCGGACCACGAGCAGAACGCTTCCACCTCCACCGTGCGGCTCGCGGGCTCGACCGGCGCCAACCCGTTCGCCTGCATCGCGGCCGGGATTGCGAGCCTGTGGGGCCCGGCTCACGGCGGCGCGAACGAGGCGGTGCTCAAGATGCTCGGCGAGATCGGGGACGCGAAGAACATCCCGGCCTTCATCAAGCGGGTCAAGGACAAGGAAGACCACGCGATGCTGATGGGCTTCGGCCACCGCGTGTACAAGAACTACGATCCGCGCGCGAAGATCATCCAGAAGACGTGCCACGAGGTGCTGGAAGAGCTCGATCTCAAGGACGACAAGCTCTTCAAGCTCGCGATGGCGCTGGAGAAGGTTGCACTCGAGGACGAGTACTTCATCAAGCGCAAGCTCTATCCGAACGTCGATTTCTATTCGGGCATCGTGTACAAGGCCCTCGGCATCCCGGTCAGCATGTTCACGGCGATCTTCGCACTCGCTCGCACGGTGGGCTGGATCGCGCAGTGGAACGAACTGATCAGCGACCCCGACCAGAAGATCGGGCGCCCGCGGCAGCTCTATATCGGGCCGGCACGGCGGGAATTCGTGCCGATGGAGAAGCGCAAGTAGTTGAAGCGTTTATGCGAAGCACACAAAGGACGCAAAGGTTTTGCCATTGAGAATGTTGTTGTTGTGCTCTGATTTTCCTTCGCGACCTTTGCGTCCATTGTGTTCTGCTTTTGGATGGATACGCCGATGATGAAGCAGCTTCTCGGTAACTCCTATCTCTTCGGCGCCAACGCGCCTTTCATCGAAGCGCTCTACGAGGCGTACCTCAAGGATCCGCAGTCGGTGGAGCCGCGCTGGCGCGGCTATTTCGACGAGCTGCAGAGGCTCGACGACGGCCCGCGCGATGTCTCGCACCAGGAGATCCAGGAGCGCTTCGCGCGCCTCGCGCGCGAACGGCGCTCCGCGGCTCAAGCCGTGGCGGGCCCGCAGGGCCAGCTCGGCGAGAAGCAGTTCGCCGTGCTGCAGCTCATCTCGGCTTACCGTTTCCAGGGCTACCGGTACGCAAACGTGGATCCGCTCGAACGGCAGGAGAAGCCCTACATCGCGGAGCTCGATCCGGCCTATTACGGGCTCACCGAATCCGATATGGAGGTCGTGTTCAACACCGGCACGCTCTTCGGGCCGCGCGAAATGAAGCTGAAGGACATCCTTCAGTTCCTGAAAGACACCTACTGTGGCACGATCGGCGTCGAGTACATGTACATGACCGACATGGCGCAGAAGCGCTGGGTGCAGGAGCGGCTGGAGGGCATCCGCTCGCGCCCGAGCTACGATGCCGAGATGCGCAAGCACATTCTCGAGCGCCTCACCGCCGCGGAAACGCTCGAGCGCTACCTGCACACCCGCTACGTCGGGCAGAAGCGCTTCTCCGGCGAAGGCAACGAATCCCTCATCCCGCAGCTCGATCTCCTGCTGCAGGACGCCGGCAAGGCCGGTGTGCAGGAGCTCGTGATCGGCATGGCGCACCGCGGGCGCCTCAACGTGCTGGTCAACATCATGGGCAAGATGCCCAAGGACCTCTTCGCGGAGTTCGAAGGCAAGCACGACGCGCATCTCCTCGCCGGGGACGTCAAGTACCACCAGGGCTTCTCCAGCAACATCATGACCCCGGGCGGACCGATGCACGTCACACTCGCGTTCAATCCGTCACACCTGGAGATCGTCGACCCCGTGGTGGAAGGCTCGGTGCGCGCGCGCCAGCACCGCCGCCGCGACTTCAAAGGCGACCAAGTGCTGCCGGTGCTGATCCACGGCGACGCGTCCTTCGCGGGGCAGGGCGTGATCCAGGAAACGCTCAATCTCGCGCAGACGCGCGGTTACGGCACGGGCGGGACGGTGCACATCGTCGTCAACAACCAGATCGGCTTTACGACCTCCGACGCACGCGATACGCGCTCCACGCTCTACTGCACCGACGTCGCGAAGATGCTGGAGGTGCCGATCTTCCACGTGAACGGCGACGACCCCGAAGCGGTGTGCCTCGCCACGGAGATCGCGCTCGACTACCGCATGAAGTTCCATCGCGACGTCGTGGTGGACCTCGTGTGCTACCGGCGCCTCGGCCACAACGAGCAGGACGAGCCGATGGTGACGCAGCCGCTCATGTACAAGAAGATCCAGAAGCTGCCCACCACGCGCAAGCAATACGCCGACCGGCTCGTGAAGGAAGGCGTGATCTCCGAAGCCGAAGCCGAGGAGATGATCAGCACCTTCCGCAATGCGCTCGATTCCGGCTATCACACCAACAAGACGATCCTGTCCAGGTACAAGCCACCTTTCGAGGTGGACTGGAAGCCGTATATCGGCACCAAGTGGAACGAGAAGGATGACACGCGGCTGCCGATCGAGACGCTCAAGATGCTCGGCGAGCGCATCACGACCATACCCGACAACTTCAAGCTGCATCCGCGCGTCCAGAAGATCATCGAAGACCGGAGGATGATGGCGCAGGGCAAGATGCCGCTCGACTGGGGCATGGCCGAGCACCTTGCCTACGCCACGCTGCTCAACGAGGGCTATTCGATCCGCCTTTCCGGGCAGGACACCGGGCGCGGCACGTTCTTCCATCGCCATGCGGTGCTGCACGACCAGAACCGCGAGCGCTGGGACCAGGGGACGTACATCCCGCTGCAGAACATCGGCCCCAAGCAGGGTGACTTCGTCGTCATCGATTCGCTGCTTTCCGAGGAAGGGGTGGTCGGGTTCGAATACGGTTATGCCACCTCGAGCCCGAACGAGCTCGTGGTCTGGGAGGCGCAGTTCGGCGACTTTGCAAACGGCGCGCAGGTGGTGATCGACCAGTTCATCGCGGCGGGCGAGGTCAAGTGGGGCCGGCTCTGCGGACTCACTCTGCTCCTGCCGCACGGCTACGAGGGGCAGGGGCCGGAACACTCGTCCGCGCGCATCGAGCGCTATCTGCAGCTTTGCGCCGATTACAACATGCAGGTCTGCATACCGGCGACGCCGGTGCAGTTCTATTACCTGCTGCGGCGGCAGATGATCCGGCCGTATCGCAAGCCGCTCATCATCTTCACGCCCAAGAGCCTGCTGCGGCACAAGGAGTCGGTGTCGCCGCTCGAAGAGTTCGCCAACGACAAGTTCAAGCCGGTGAACGAAGACTGGGATGCCGCCGAGATCGATCCGGAGAAAGTCCAGCGGGTGATTTTCTGCAGCGGCAAGGTGTACTACGACCTGCGCGCAGCGCGGCGCGAGCGCAACATCAGGGATATCCCGCTCGTGCGGATCGCGCAGCTCTACCCGTTCCCGCACGACGACTTCCGGGCGCAGATCGAGCGCTACAAGAACGCGACCGAGATCGTGTGGTGTCAGGAAGAGCCGCGCAACCAGGGCGCATGGCGCCACATCCAGCACTACCTTCTGCGCCATCTGCTGCCGCACCAGAAGCTCTTCTACGCGGGACGCGAGTCTTCCGCCTCGCCGGCGGCCGGATACAAGCAGCTCCACGACCAGCAGCAGAAGGAGCTCGTGGATATGGCGCTCACCATGTCGGCGGGCAGCGGGCCGCGGATCCTGGCCCTGCAGCCGAGGCCGATGATGGCCGGCGAGGAAAACTAGGAACGGAACAAGACGATGCTGATTGACGTCAAGGTGCCGCAGCTTTCCGAGTCGGTGGCCGAGGCGACCCTCGTCTCGTGGCACAAAAAGCCCGGCGACTATGTGAAGCGCGACGAGAATCTCGTGGACATCGAAACCGACAAGGTGGTGCTGGAGACGCCGGCACCCGAGTCGGGCGTGCTTGCGGAGATCGTCAAGAGCGATGGCGGCACCGTGACGAGCAACGAAGTCATCGCGCGCATCGACACCGAAGCCAAGCCGGCTGCAGCCGCGCAGCCCGCGCAGGCTGCGCAACCCGCGCGCGCCGCCCCGCAGCCCGAGAAGGCCGCTGCGACAGCCGCGGCAATGCCCGCGGCGCAGAAACTCGCGGCAGAGAAGAATGTCGACATGGCGGCGATCAGCGGCACCGGGCGCGGCGGCCGCGTCACCAAGGCCGACGTGCTGCAGGCGATCAAGGGCGGTGAAGCGCCCGCCGCCCAGGCAGCGGAGGGGGCGCCGCAACCCGCGCCGCCAACGCCGCTGCGCCCACCGGCCCCGACGGTCGATCTCGGTGTGCTGGGTGAGCGGCCCGAGCAGCGTGTCCCGATGTCCCGGCTTCGTGCGCGGATCGCCGAGCGCCTGGTGCAGTCTCAGTCGACCGCGGCGATTCTCACGACGTTCAACGAAGTGAACATGCAGCCGGTGATGGATCTCCGCAACCGCTACAAGG
>CAMPGR010000025.1 GCA_946885605.1 uncultured Pseudomonadota bacterium | reverse complement strand
CCTCATGCCGACGCTGTCGGCGAGATCGATGAACCCGCCGGGAGGCAGGATGTTTACCTCCTCCTGCCTCAAGCGCAGCAGGACCTCGTAGCACTGCGGTTCGGATACCCCGGACTTCACCGCGACGATCTTCTGCGCAAGGAGCAGGAACTGGTCTCCATGCAGCGCCTGCTCGAGCATTGCGCGCGGATCGTCCGAGCCCATGAGGCGCTTGCTCATGAGGCTCAGGTAGAGCGCGTGGCCGCCATCTGCAGGTGCAGCATCGGCGCCAACTGCGCGTGCCGGCTCACCGGTGGGCGCCGAGCCGCCCTTCTCTTGCGGGGAGTCGGCCATTACATCGTTACATATTGGGATAGTTGGGGCCGCCGCCGCCCTCCGGCACGACCCACACGATGTTCTGCGTCGGATCCTTGATGTCGCAGGTCTTGCAGTGCACGCAGTTCTGCGCGTTGATCTGGAGCCGCGGCGTTCCGTCCGCTTCGCGCACGATTTCGTACACGCCCGCGGGGCAATAGCGCTGCTCGGGCGCGTCATAGAGCTCGAGGTTGACCTTTATCGGAACGGTCGCGTCCTTCAGCGTGAGATGAACCGGCTGGTCTTCGCTGTGATTGGTGTTCGAAATGAATACCGAGGACAGGCGGTCGAACGTGATGACGCCGTCGGGTTTGGGATATTCGATGGGACGCGATTCCTGCTTGGTCTTGAGCGTTTCGTGGTCCGCATGCGGGTGATGCAATGTCCACGGCGCGCGGCCCCGAAACACGACCTGGTCGATGCCCACCATCAGTGTGCCGGTCATGAGGCCCTTGCTCATCCACGGCTTGAAGTTGCGCGCGCGATGCAGTTCCTCGTGCAGCCAGCTCCCGCGGAATGCGTCGGTATAGTCGGTGAGTTCATCGCCCGAGTCGCCAGCGACGATGGCGGAAAACGCCGCTTCTGCCGCGAGCATGCCGGACTTCATCGCCGCATGGGAGCCCTTGATGCGCGAAGCATTGAGGAAGCCCGCGTCGTCTCCGATCAGGCACCCGCCGGGGAAAACGAGCTTCGGCAGGGATTGCAGGCCGCCCGCGGCGATTGCCCGCGCGCCGTAAGCGATGCGCTTGCCGCCTTCGAAGAAGGGTCGGATGGCGGGATGCATCTTGTAACGCTGGAACTCCTCGTACGGGTTGAGATATGGATTGTTGTACCCGAGCCCGACCACAAAGCCGACGGCAACGAGATTGTTCTCCACGTGATAGAGGAATGAGCCGCCGTAGGTGTCGTTTTCGAGCGGCCACCCGGCGGTGTGGATGACGAGACCCTGCTGATGCCGGTCGGGCTGTATTTCCCACAGCTCTTTCAGGCCGATGCCATACACCTGAGGATCGGAACGCTCGGCGAGCGCGAAGTGACGCTGGAGTTGCCGCCCGAGGTGACCGCGGCAGCCCTCCGCAAAAAAGGTGTACTTCGCGCGCAGTTCCATGCCCCGCTGGTACGCCTCTGTGGGCTTTCCGTCACGCCCCACGCCCATGTCGCCGGTTGCGACACCGACCACCTGCCCCTCGCTGCCATACAGTATCTCGGCGGCAGCAAAGCCGGGAAAGATTTCAACGCCCAGCGCCTCCGCCTGCTGTGCAAGCCAGCGGCAGACGTTGCTGAGGCTCACGACGTAATTCCCGTGATTCTGGAAGCATGCCGGCAGCATGAAAGCCGGCACCTTGAACGCGCGCGTTTCGGACAGGAACATGAACCGGTCCTCGCTCACCGGCGCGTTAAGCGGTGCGTTGAGCTCCTTCCAGTTGGGGAAGAGCTCGTTGAGCGAGCGCGGATCCATCACCGCGCCCGAAAGGATGTGCGCGCCGACTTCCGAACCCTTCTCGAGCACGCACACGCTTACCTCGTGGTTGCGCTCGGCGGCCAGTTGCTTCAGCCGGATTGCCGCCGCCAGCCCGGCCGGACCGGCGCCGACTACGACGACGTCGTACTCCATCGATTCGCGTTCAGGCACTCTCGCGCTCCTCGCTCTGATAATTATCGGCGCATTATACCGTCAGCGTTCCGCGCCGCTGTCGCAAAAACTCCCGCCGCGGAGTCACTTGACCGCGTCGAGAATTGCACGCGCCGCCTGGACGCCGCTCCGCGCCGCGCCTTCGAGCGTCGCGGGATAGTCGCTCGCGACGTAATCTCCGGCGAGATGGAAGCCGGCGAGCGCGGTGCGCGACGAGGGGCGCTCGAGGTCCACGGTGCAGGCGAAGGTCGCGCGCTTTTCGGCAATGACGCGGTGCCACCTGGGGGGCGGCAAGGGCCCGAAGTGCCGTGCGGCTTCCGCGTGGACGCGCTGCGCGAGCGCCTCCTGCGAAAACGCCTGATGCGCGCCCGCGGAACTGATGACGGCAGCAAGCAGCCCGCGCTGACCGCAGATCGCCTCGCGATCGAACAGCCAGTGTGCGAGGCCGTCGGCGACGCCGGTCATGGGCGTGGGCAAGCGCACGGAACCGTCATACTGCAAATACACCGAGTAGATCGGTTGATATCGAAAGCGGGCGACTATTGCGGCAACCGGCTCGAGCGCAGCAACGCCGGCGATCGCGGCAAGCAGGCGATGCGGCGGTAGCGCGCACACCACGTGGCTGTAGGCGCGTGCCGCGCCCCGCGCTGTAACGGAAAAAACGCCCTCGCCGTGCGAGACCGCGGTGACGGTGTGCCCGAGCAGAATCTCGCCGTGCCGCGCGGTCACGTATTCCGCGGCGGGCTCGGGGAACAGGGCGGTGAGATCATGGCGGGCGACGAGGAGATTGCTGCTCGCCGCGGCTCGATCGAGCCCGTCGCGCAACACGTTCACGAAAATGCGCGCGGAGGCATGCTCGATCGGCGTATTGAGCGCGCTCGCGCACAGCGGACGCCAGAGGTAGCGGACCGCTCCTTCGTCCTGCCGGTGTGCGGCGAGAAGCGCTGCGACCGTCGTGTCCTGCACGAGCTTGAATCGAGCCGCGCGCAACGCGTGCACGAAGCGCGCGGCCGACCAGCGCGCGCGCACGCCGAGGCCGCGCGCCGTGAGCAGTGCGCAAGCGAGATGGAAGGGTGGGCGCAGCGCCGGCACGCGCATGCGAAAGCGATCGTGGATGTGCCAATCGAGCGGCAGGCGCAGCAGCGCGTGTGCGGGGTCGCGGTTTACGTGCTGCACGAGCCGTAACACCTCGCTGCACGCTCCGATCAGCACGTGGAGCCCGTTGTCGAGCGCGACGCCGTTGTAGTGCACGCGGCGCGCGCGGCCGCCGAGATGCGAAACTGCCTCGTACACTGTGACCGGAATGCCGTGTTCCGCGAGCGTTACGGCAGCGGCCATCCCGGCGTAGCCGCCGCCGAGCACGGCGACGTTTACCGAAGCCCGGCTCACGCCTTTCCGGTCCGCGCCGGTCGCGGAGGGGTCAAACGGCGCCGATGGCGGCCCGCGTGTGGTTCTCCGCGGAGCTTGCCTGCGGCCCACGCCAGACCGCCGCAGGGACGCAGACGTGTCCGTCGAACAGCCGACGCGCGGTGCGGATGAGCGCCGCGCGACGCATGACAGACGAGGCCGCCTGGAGGTCGACATCGAGCTCGATCGCGATCATGCCGGACGGGTGCTCGATCGTCACAACGCCCTGGGGTGCAGGCGGCAGGGGAGCGATCTGCGCCGCGACGGTGCCCTGTATAGCGCAGGCGGAGGCGACGCAAACCGTGCCGGTCACCGCGTGCGCCTTGTGGCAGGAATAGGGCACGAAGTAACGCGAAGCGATGGTGCCGCCCTTGCGCGGTTTGGCGAGGAGACCGATCTTCGGGACAACGAGCTTCGAAACGTCGCCCATCCCCATGAGCGCGCCCGCTTTGCGGCGTATGGGTTCCATGCGCGCATAGAGCCCGCGGTCCGCATCGAGCTCCGCGGCGCTCTCGTGGCCCGTCTTGCCGAACTGCTCGGCGCGCATGAGGATCATGGGCATGGCGACGTCGACGCAGCTCACATCCACGCCGTCGATCACGTCGAGCGCGCGGCCCGTAGGCAGCAGCTTGCCGGTCACGGCGCCGACGGCGCTCTTGAAATTGAGCTTGACCGGCGCAGCCGTCCCCGGAACGCCATCTATCGCGGCGTCGCCTTCGTAGCTCACCTGGCCCCCGGGCGTTTGCACGATCGATTCGACGAGCGCTTGTGTGTTCACGTTGAAAATGCGCACAGTCGTTTCCGGATGCTGCGCCGGCACGAGCCCGGCTTCGATCGCGAACGGTCCCACGGCGACGAGCATGTTGCCGCAATTCGGCTTCGTGTCCACCAGCTTCTCGTTCACCAGCACTTGTGCGAAGAGATAATCGACATCCGCGCCAGGGCGGCGCGATTTGCTGATCATCGCGACCTTGCTCGTCAGCGGGTTCGCGCCGCCAATGCCGTCGACCTGGTAGTCATGAGGCGAGCCCATGGCGGCCAACAGCACCTCGTCGCGGGTTTTGGGATCGCCCGGCAGGTCGGAAGCGAGGAAGAACGGGCCGCGCGATGTGCCGCCGCGCATGAGGGCGCATGGTATGCGGGTTTGCATTGACGGGCTCTCCGGTGTGGGGTCGAAGAATTATAAGGGAAGCCGGGCGCGGGCTCGCCTGCGAGTCCGCAATGGGGCTGCGCTTACGGTCAGAATGCGTAGCGCCGCAGGCCGCCGTCGACCGGCATGACGGTGCCGGTGATGTAGCGCGCGATCGGCGAGGCGAGAAAGACGGCGAGGCATGCGAGCTCCTGCGGCTCGCCGTAGCGGCCCACCGGGATCTCGTCGGCCGACTGCGCAGCACGGAACTCTTCTGAATACTTGCGGCGGATCTGCTCGCTCATGATGCGGCCGGGTGGAATGCAGTTCACCGTGATCCCGTATTTTCCGACTTCGCGCGAAAGGCCTTTGGACCACGCGTGAACGGCGGCTTTTGCCGGCGTGGCGGCGATCAGCCGCTCGGGCTCGGATTTGCCCGTGATATTGATGATGCGTCCCCAGCGACGTGCGACCATGCCCGGCAATACCGCGTGCGTCAGCTGGCGCACGCGTATGAAGTTGAGCGTCATCGCGTGGTTCCATTCTTCGTCGGGCGCATCGATCCCGATGGGCGGACGGCTGCCGCCGGCGCAGTTGACGAGAATATCGACATGCCCGAGCGCGTCCGTTGCAGCGCGCGCAAGCCGCTGCGGCGCGTCCTCTCCCAGTACGTCGATTTCGACGATGACCGGCTCTATGGCCGCGGCGCCCGCGATTTCCGCGCTCAGTTCTTCGAGCAGCGCCTTCCTGCGTGCTGCGACACAGAGCGTCACGCCTTCAGCGGCGAGCCCCTTCGCGATCGCACGGCCGATTCCCATGCTTGCACCCGTCACGAGCGCGGTCTTTCCTTGCAGCTGCAAATCCATCTGCGCTAACTCCCGTTATCGAATAACAGTATCTGCCTTGGCGCTCTTGGCGGCCTTGGCGGTTCCAGCTTTTTATCCTTTGACCCAGGTCTTCCATGCGATCCACAGTTTCCGGATCGGCGTAAGCGAAGTGCGGCGCGTCAGCACGCGGCACCCATCGGCCCGGATCTCATCCAGCAGCGTTCGATAGATTGCCGCCATGACGAGTCCGGCGCGCTGCGAACGGCGGTCGACAGCCGGCAGTGCAGCAAGCGCCTGCCGGTAGTAGCCGAGCGCGCGCTCGATCTGGAACTCCATGAGCTGCCGGAAGTTATCGGTCTCCTTCGCGGAGACGATCTCGCCCGCGCTGACGCCGTGCTGACGCATCTCGTCGAGCGGCAGGTAGATGCGGTTGCGGCGCGCATCCTCCCCGACGTCGCGAATGATGTTGGTGAGCTGGAACGCGAGCCCCAGGTCCGCCGCGTAGTCGAGGGTGTGCCGATCCTGGTAGCCGAATATCTCGGCCGACAACAGGCCGACCACGCTCGCCACACGATGGCAATAGAGCCGCAACGACTCGAAATCCGCATAGCCGTCGTGGTCGAGATCCATCTCCATGCCATCGATGAGCTCCTGCAGCCGGGGCTGTGGCAGGTGGTAGCGGTCCTTCACCTCCGCGAGGGCGCGCGCGACTGGATGGTGGGGCTGTCCTTCGTATATACTCGCCACTTCGGTGCGCCACCAGGCAAGCTTCACGCGCGCGACCGACTCGTCGCTGCACTCGTCCACCACGTCGTCGACTTCCCGACAGAAGGCATAAAGCGCTGTGATGGCGCGCCGCTGGTCGAGAGGGAGAAAAAGAAAACTGTAGTAGAAGCTCGAGCCGCTTTGCGCCGCCTTGGCCTGGCAGTACTCGTGCGGGCTCATCGGATCGCGCGCAGCAACATGAGCGGCCAATCGTAGGTGCGCAGCATCGGGCGCCGCCTGAAGACGTCGCCCCCGACGCGCGCGATCTTCGCAAGGATGCGATCCCCGCCGGCGATAATCATGCGCATCTCCAGGCCGATGCGGCCTTTGAGCGCGCGGCCGAGGGGGGCGCCCGAGTGCAGCAGCTCGCGCGTGCGCTCGACCTGAAAAGCGATGAAGCGCTGCCAGTGGCCTCCCGGCTCGCCGGCCGCAATGTGTTGTTCCGACACACCGAACCGCTCAAGCTCGTCCTGCGGCAGGTAAATGCGGCCCTTGCGATAATCGATCGCGACGTCCTGGAGAAAGTTGACGAGCTGGAGGCTCGAGCAGATCGCGTCGGAATGCTCGAGATTGCGCGGAGTGGGGCTGCCGTACAGGTGGAGCAGCAGGCGCCCGACCGGATTCGCCGAACGCGTGCAGTAGTCGAGCACTTCGGCGAAATTGGCGTAGCGCGTCTTTGTGACATCTTGAGAAAATGCGGAGAGCAGGTCGTCAAAGGCGTCCAGCGGAAGCTCGAAATCATGGATCACCGCCGCGAGCGCGTTGAACCAGGGAATGGTGGGCGGTTTACCGGCCCCGATCCGTGCGATTTCCCGGCGAAAAGCGTCAAGCCGCGCGAGCCGCACCTCGGGGAGCAGATCTCCCTCGTCGGCAAAGTCGTCAGCCTCCCGGGCGAAGCGATAGATGAGCGCAACGGGACGGCGAAACCGCGGTGGCAGCAGGAGGGAGCCTACCGGAAAATTTTCGTAGTGATCCACCGCCATCGACGGAGTGAAAACCGTATCGGTTTCAGTCGCTTGCATCACGTTCTTAATGGCGGTTGCAAGCTCAGGACGCTGACGGTAAAGTGCGGATTATATTACAATCAAAGGGTTGCGAAAGTGGCGGAATTGGTAGACGCACCAGATTTAGGTTCTGGCGCCGAAAGGCGTGTGGGTTCGAGTCCCTCCTTTCGCACCAGATGACCGTTATAGAGGACCTTACTTAATGCAAGCGAATTTGGAGACGCTCGAGCGGCTCGAACGCCGGTTGAGCGTGGCGGTACCCATAGCCGAGATCGACAGCGAGATCGAGACCCGTCTCAAGAAGCTTACGCGCTCGGTGAAGCTGCATGGCTTTCGTCCCGGCAAGGTGCCGTTCAAGGTGGTGGCCCAGCAGTTCGGGCCCCAGGTCCGCCAGGAGGTGCTGGGAGACGCCGTCGAAAAGAGCTTCGGCGAAGCGGTGCGGCAGCAGAAGTTGCGCGTTGCCGGCTATCCCCGCTTCGAGGCAAAGCCGCTCGAGGACGGCGCCAGTGCGTTCGAGTACAGCGCAACATTCGAAGTGTATCCGGAGGTGACGCTTGGCGACCTCGCGCAGGTGACGATCACGCGTCCGCAGCTCGAGGTGGGAGATACCGAAGTCGACAAGACGCTTGAGGTGATGCGCAAGCAGCGCACGACGTACGAGCCGGTGGACCGGGCCGCGGAAGCCGGCGACCGTCTCACGATCGACTATCGCGGCACCATCGAGGGCGTGGAGTTCGAGGGCGGAACGGCGCAGGGCCATACCCTGGTTCTCGGCGAGGGGCGGCTGCTCGCCGACTTCGAAAGCCAGCTCACAGGGATGAAGGCCGGTGAATCGAAGGCGTTTGATGTGCGCTTCCCGGATGACTATCATGGGAAGGACCTCGCCGGAAAGACCGCGCGGTTCGAAGTGACGGTGAAGGAAGTCGCGGCGCCTCGCCTCCCCGCGCTGGACGCCGAGTTTGCGCGGCGCCTCGGCATCGCCGACGGCGATGTCGCGAAGATGCGCGCGGAGGTCAGAGCCAACCTCGAGCGGGAGGTGAAGCTGCGGCTCAAGAACCGCGTCAAGGAGCAGGTCATGCAGGCGCTGCTCGACGTGACGCGGATCGATGTGCCGAAGGCGCTGGTCGACAGGGAGGTCGAACGCCTTCAGAACCGCATGCGCCACGAGTTGAGCGCGAGCGGCGTGCAGGTGAAAAGCGATACGCCGATGCCGCGCGAAGTTTTCGAAAAGCAGGGCGACCGCAATGTGCGCCTGGGCCTGATACTCGCGGAAGCGGTCAAGTCGCACAATCTCCAGGCGAAGCCCGAGCAGGTGAGGGCGGTGGTCGAGGAGCAGGCACAGAGCTACGAGCGGCCCGCTGAAGTGGTGAAGTGGTTCTATCAGTCACCCGAGCGGCTGCGCGAGATCGAGTCCGTGGTGATGGAAGACAATGTGGTAGCGTGGGCGTTGAGCGCGGCGCGGACGGAAGACAAGACGATCGAATTCGACGAATTAATGGGTGGTGCAAAGCAATGAAACAGCATATGGAACCTCAAGGACTGGGCTTGATCCCGATGGTGATCGAGCAGAGCGGGCGCGGCGAGCGCGCCTACGATATCTATTCGCGCCTGCTGAAAGAGCGCGTGGTGTTTCTGGTCGGGCCGGTCACCGAAGTGACGGCCAATCTGATCGTGGCGCAGCTGCTCTTCCTCGAGTCGGAGAACCCCGACAAGGACGTCGCCTTCTACATCAATTCGCCGGGCGGCTCGGTATCGGCCGGGCTCGCGATTTACGACACCATGCAATTCATCAAGCCCGACGTGTCGACGCTGTGCGTCGGCCAGGCGGCGAGCATGGGCGCGCTGCTGCTCGCGGCTGGCGCGAAAGGCAAGCGGTTCTGCCTCCCCAATTCGCGCGTGATGATCCACCAGCCGATGGGCGGCTTCCAGGGTCAGGCGTCCGACGTGGAAATCCACGCCCGGGAAATCCTGTACCTCAAGGGCAAGCTGAACGAGATCCTTGCCCGGCATACGGGGCAAAAGATCGAGACGATCCAGAAGGATACCGACCGCGACAACTTCCTTTCCGCGGAACAGGCGGTGAACTACGGGCTGCTGGACCGGGTGCTCGTCAGCCGAACGGAAACGGTTTCGTAGTGTCGTAACTCTGGTCACATGAGGAAAAGCGGCATGTCAGACAAAGTCGGCGGCGAGAAACTGCTCTACTGTTCGTTCTGCGGCAAGAGCCAGCACGAGGTGAGGAAGCTGATCGCCGGGCCGTCGGTGTTCATCTGCGACGAGTGCATCGAACTCTGCAACGACATCATCCGTGAAGAGACCCAGACCGAGCACGGAGCGAAGAGCGCCAAGTCCGACCTGCCCGTACCGCGCGAGATCCGCGGGATCCTCGACCAATATGTGATCGGCCAAGACGTTGCGAAAAAAATTCTCTCTGTCGCGGTCTACAATCACTACAAGCGGTTGAAGACCGCCACCAAGGGCGACGACGTCGAGCTCGCGAAGTCGAATATCCTCCTGATCGGGCCGACCGGCTCGGGGAAGACGCTGCTCGCGCAGACCCTTGCGCGGCTGCTCAACGTGCCGTTCGTGATGGCGGATGCCACCACGCTCACCGAAGCGGGCTACGTCGGCGAAGACGTGGAGAACATCATCCAGAAGCTCCTGCAGAAGTGCGACTACGACGTCGAGAAGGCGCAGCGCGGCATCGTCTACATCGACGAGATCGACAAGATTTCGCGCAAGTCGGATAACCCTTCCATCACCAGGGATGTGTCCGGGGAAGGCGTGCAGCAGGCGCTGCTCAAGCTGATCGAGGGCACCATCGCGTCGGTGCCGCCGCAAGGCGGGCGCAAGCACCCGAACCAGGAATTCGTGCAGGTCGACACGACGAACATCCTCTTCGTCTGCGGCGGCGCGTTCGACGGGCTCGACAAGATCATCCGCGCGCGCTCGGAGAAAAGCGGCATCGGCTTTTCCGCCGAGGTGAGCAGCCGCGACAACCGCAAGGACATCACGAAGGTCCTGCGCGAGGTGCAGCCCGAAGACCTCATCAAGTACGGGCTGATCCCGGAATTCGTCGGCCGCCTGCCTGTTGTCGCGACGCTCGAGGAGCTCGACGAGATGGCGCTCATCCAGATCCTCACGCAGCCGAAGAACGCGCTGCTCAAGCAGTTTCAGAAGATGTTCAGCATGGAAGGCGTGGAGCTCGAAGTGCGCGACCCGGCGTTGCGCGCGGTGGCGAAGCGCGCGCTCGAGCGCAAAACCGGCGCCCGGGGGCTGCGCTCGATACTCGAGCACACGCTGCTCAACACCATGTTCGACCTGCCCTCCATGGAGAACGTCGTCAAAGTGGTCGTGGACGAGGGCACGATCGTAGCCGACGCCGCGCCGCTCCTGATTTACTCGGACCAGCCCAAGGTCGCTGGATCCACGGTATAGTGGATCGATGGCCAGGCCCCGCGCGCAGTACTGTCCGGCGGGGCGGCGTCGCTTGATTTCGGCGTTGGCGCGCCCAATGTTAATTTGCACACCTCTTTAGGGAAAGAACCAAATGTCCAGTTTGCAAGACCCCAGTCTCAGCACCTTACAACTGCCGTTGCTGCCGCTGCGGGATGTTGTCGTTTTTCCGCACATGGTGATCCCGCTCTTCGTCGGGCGCCCGAAGTCGATCAAGGCGCTCGAAACCGCGATGGAATCCGGGAAGAGCATCGTGCTCGTCGCGCAGAAGTCCGCCGCCAAGGACGAGCCGACGCCCGAGGATCTCTACAAGGTCGGCAGCATCGCCAATATCCTCCAGATGCTGAAACTGCCCGACGGCACCGTGAAGGTGCTGGTCGAGGGCAACCAGCGTGCGCGCATCGACGACATCGTCGATTTGAAGACGCACTACGCGGTGAATGCCACGCCGGTGCCGTTCGAGCCAAGCACCGACCACGAGGTCGAGGCAATGCGGCGCACGATGATCCAGCAGTTCGACCAGTACGTGAAGCTCAACAAGAAGATTCCGCCTGAAATCCTCACTTCGCTCGCCGGCATCGATGAAGCCGGCCGTCTGGGCGACACCATCGCCGCGCACCTGCCGCTTAAGCTCGAGCAGAAGCAGGAAGTGCTCGAGATGTTCGACGTGAGGCAGCGCCTCGAGCACCTGCTGAAGCTGGTGGAAGGCGAGCTCGACATTCTCCAGGTCGAGAAGCGCATCCGCGGCCGCGTCAAGCGCCAGATGGAAAAGAGCCAGCGCGAGTACTACCTCAACGAGCAGGTGAAAGCGATCCAGAAAGAGCTCGGCGAGATGGAGGAAGGCGCGGACATCGACGAGATCGAAAAGCGCATCAAGGCGGCGCGCATGCCGAAGGAAGCGCGCAAGAAGGCGGAAAGCGAGCTGAAGAAGCTGAAGCTCATGTCGCCCATGTCGGCGGAAGCCACCGTCGTGCGCAACTACATCGATGCGCTCGTGTCGCTGCCGTGGCGCAAGCGCAGCAAGATCAGCACCGATCTGGGAGCCGCGGAGCAGGTCCTCAACGAAGACCACTACGGCCTCGAGAAGGTGAAGGAACGCATCATCGAGTACCTCGCCGTGCAGCAGCGCGTGGACAAGCTGAAGGCGCCGATCCTGTGCCTGGTCGGCGCGCCCGGTGTCGGCAAGACCTCGCTCGGCCAGTCGATCGCTCGCGCGACGAACCGCAAGTTCGTTCGGATGTCGCTCGGCGGCGTGCGGGATGAAGCCGAGATCCGCGGTCATCGCCGCACGTACATCGGCTCCATGCCGGGCAAGATTCTGCAGAACATGCACAAGGTGGGCGTCAGGAACCCGCTGTTCCTCCTCGACGAGGTGGACAAGATGGGGATGGACTTCCGTGGCGATCCGGCTTCGGCTCTGCTCGAAGTGCTGGATCCGGAGCAGAACCATACTTTCGTCGACCACTACATCGAAGTCGAGTACGACCTCTCGGACGTCATGTTCGTGGCGACCGCGAATACGCTCAACATTCCGCCGGCGCTGCTCGACAGGATGGAAGTGATCCGGCTCTCGGGATACACCGAGGACGAGAAGGTGCACATCGCCCATCGCCATCTGCTGCCGAAGCTCATGAAGAACCATGGGTTGAAGCCCGATGAGCTGGTGGTCTCCGAGAGCGCCGTCCGCGACATCATCCGCTACTACACGCGGGAAGCGGGCGTGCGCGCGCTCGAGCGCGAGCTCTCGAAAATCTGCCGCAAGGTGGTGAAGGAGCTCGTGCGCGCCGGCGCAACCCGCAAGATCTCCGTGAACGCGCGCAATCTCGACAAGTACCTGGGCGTGCGCCGTTATACGTTCGGCATGGCCGAAAAGAACAACCAGGTGGGCCAGGTGAACGGGCTTGCGTGGACCGAAGTGGGCGGCGAGCTGCTGACCATCGAGGCCGCCATCATGGCGGGCAAGGGCAAGATGACCACGACGGGCAAGCTCGGCGAAGTGATGCAGGAATCGGTGCAGGCGGCGCTCTCGGTCGTGCGCAGCCGCTCGCAGCGCCTCGGCATCCAGCCCGAGTTCTATCAGAAGAACGACATACACATCCACTTGCCGGAAGGCGCGACGCCGAAAGACGGGCCGAGCGCGGGCATCGGCATCTGCACGGCGATGGTATCGGCGTTGACCGGCATACCGGTGAGGGCGGACGTCGCCATGACAGGCGAGATCACGCTGCGCGGCGAGGTGCTGCCGATCGGCGGTCTCAAGGAGAAGCTGCTTGCCGCGCATCGCGGGGGCATCAAGACTGTCCTGATTCCCGAAGAGAACGTGAAAGATCTCGCCGAGATTCCGGACAACGTCAAGAACCGCCTCGATATCCACCCGGTGAAGTGGATCGACAGCGTGTTCGAGCTCGCCCTCGAGCGCAAGCCCGAGCCGCTGCCGGAGCAGCAGGAGGCGCCGCCGATTCCCGTGACGGAGTCGCCCGCGCCGGCCGCGATCAAGCACTAAGTTCGACGCGGCGTGCTGGCGAAGGCGGGGTAGGTGCGCTAAACTAGCCGCCGCAATCGAGTTTCGCAGTCCATTTTATGAGGCATGGCGCGCTTGCCTGCCCAAATATGCTTTTCGCATGCGGCTTGAGGATGGGTTCTCAGGGGTGCTTAGCTCAGTGGTAGAGCGTCGCCCTTACAAGGCGAATGTCGGGAGTTCGACCCTCTCAGCACCCACCAAGGTGCAGGAGCGATGAGCGCGGAGCGATGAACGCAGAACGGCAATCGTCGTGTCATCGTTTCCCGTTCATCCATCCGCCGGGTTTTAGGAGTGGTAGTTCAGTTGGTTAGAATACCGGCCTGTCACGCCGGGGGTCGCGGGTTCGAGTCCCGTCCACTCCGCCACGATCCCAAAGAAGAAGGGCGAACCCCGGTTCGCCCTTCTTCGCATTGAAGCCTGTACTCCATGTTCGATTTGATACAGAAACACCGGCGCGCGATCCAGATTGCGCTCTTCCTCTTTCTCATCCCGCCCTTCGTCTTCTTCGGGGTGGACCGCTTAGACCGACCCGGCGGCAGCGAAACCGTCGCGAGCATCGGCGACGCCCGCATCACGCAGCAGGAGTTCGCGCGGGCGTTGCGCGAGCGGCAGGAAGCGATCCAGCGTCTGACCGGCGGGCGTGCCGGCCCGGAACTGCTCGACAGCGCCGAGCTGCGCTCGGAGGTGCTCGAAGCGCTCATCCGGCGCCAAGTGCTGCTCTCGCGCGCCGTGCGTTCCGGCATGGCGGTGAGCGACGGGCAGCTGCAGAGCACGATCAGCGAGCTTCCGGCATTTCAGAACGACGGCAAGTTCTCGTTCGATCTCTACCAGCAGTATCTGCGCTCGCAGGGCATGACGCCCGTTGCTTTCGAAGCGCGACTGCGTCAGGACCTGCTGCTGGGACAGGTGGACGATGCGTTCGGCGAGACGAGCTTCGTCCCCCGGACGATCATCGATCTCATCACCCGCATCTCCGAGCAGCAGCGTGAAGTGAGCGTATTCACGATCGCCCCCGAGCGCTTCCTCGCGCAGGTGAAGCTCGCTCCGGACGCCGTGAAGCAGTACTACGATACCCACCCGAACGAATTCCGCGTTGCCGAGCAGGTGCGGGTGGAGTACGTCGCGCTGCGCATGGAAGGGCTCATGTCGGAGATCAGCATCGATCCGGCCCAGGTGAGGAAGTATTACGACGAGCATCGGGCCGAGTTCGAGGGCCGGCCGGAACGGCAGGCAAGCCACATTCTGATCGCCGTGGAGGCGGGCGCGAGCCCCGAGGACAAACAGAAGGCGCGCGAGAAGGCCGAGGAAATTTCCAGGCAGCTCAAGCAGAGCCCCGGCCGCTTCGCGGAGCTCGCGAAGCAGCATTCGCAGGATCCCGGGTCGGCTTCGAACGGCGGCGATCTCGGGTTCTTCGGCCGCGGCACCATGCCGAAAGCATTCGAGGAAGCGGTCTTCGCAATGAAGCCGGGCGAGGTGTCTGCGCCCGTTGAATCGGAGTACGGGTTTCACGTGATCCGGCTCGTCAACGTCAAGGGCGGCGAGACGCGCAGCTTCGAGGAGGCCCGCACCCAGATCGAGACTGAGCTCAAGCGACAGCAGGCAGGCCGCAAGTTCGCCGAGATCGCCGAACAGTTCAACAATGTCGCGTTCGAGCAGTCCGACAGCCTGCAGCCTGCCGCGGAGCTTGCCAAAGCGAGCGTGCAGCAGAGCGGCTGGATGACGCGCGAGCATGCCTCGGACCCGATGCTCAACAATCCCAAGCTGCGGCAGGCCGTATTCTCCGAGGACGTCATCGCGAACAAGCGCAACAGCCCGGTGGTGGAAGTTGCGCCCGGCGTACTGGTTGCCGCCCGCCTGCTGGAACACAAGCCGGCGGCGATGCAGCCGCTCGAAGAGGTGGCGGGCGCAATCGAGAAGAAGCTCACGCGCCAGCGGGCTGCACAGCTCGCCGCCCAGGAGGGCCGCGAGCAGCTGGAAAAACTCAGGCAGGGCGGTGAGTCCGACGTGAAATGGGGCACCGCGCAGCTCGTGGGGCGCGCGGAAGCGAAGGGCCTCAGCGATGCCGTGCTGCGGCAGGCGTTTCGGGCGGACGCGGAAAAGCTTCCGGCCTACACCGGTATCGATCTGCCGAACGGCGGTTACACGCTTATTCTCGTCTCACGAGTGGTCGAGCCGGAGAAAATCGATCCGGAACGGCGCAAGCAGATAGCGGAAGCGCTGCGGCAGCTTCGCGGCCAGGAAGCGATGCTCGCCTACGTCGAAAGCCTCAAGCAGAAGGACGCGGTCAAGGTGAGCCGCGAGTTGATCGAGAGGAAGCAGTGATCGGGCGGACGTGAGGCAGGCCGCCGTCACTCCGCGGCGGCCATGCCGCCCACGGTGGTGTTGAACCCGCAGTCGACGTACGTAATCTCTCCTGTTATGCCAGACGCGAGGTCGCTCATGAGAAAGGCGGCAGCGTTGCCGACCTCTTCGAGGGTAACGTTCCGGCGTAACGGCGCGTTGTCCGCCACGAACTTGAGGATCTTGCCGAAACCTCCGATGCCCGACGCGGCGAGGGTCTTGATGGGCCCCGCGGAGATGCCGTTCACGCGTATCCCCTTCGGGCCGAGGTCCTGCGCGAGATAACGGACACTCGCCTCGAGGCTCGCTTTGGCGAGCCCCATCACGTTATAGTGTGGCACGCTGCGCACCGCGCCGAGATACGTGAGCGTGAGCAACGCCGCGGGCCGGCCCGCCATGAGGGGGAGCCCGGCCTTGGCGAGCGCGGGAAAGCTGTAGGCGCTCACCTCGTGAGCGGTTCGAAACGCGTCTCGCGTGTAGCCTTCCAGGAACTCGCCTTTCAGCGCCTCGCGCGGGGCAAACGCAATAGAATGTACGATGCCGTCGAGAGCGCCCCACTCGCGCTTCAGCTTATCGAACAGGGACGCGATGTCCGCGTCGTTCGCGACGTCGCAGGGAAGCACCGGTATGGATCCGAAGTCGCGCGCAAGCTCCACCACCCGGCCGCGCAGCTCCTCGTTCTGGTAGGTGAGCGCGAGCGCCGCCCCTTCGCGCTTCAGCGCCTGCGCGATGCCGTAGGCGATGGAGCGGTTCGAAAGCACCCCCGTGACGAGTATCTTCCTGTCCTGCAGAAACGCCATGCCGTCCCCGACGCAATGCGCGGTGGTGAAAGCGCGCATTATAAACGACGGGTCGCGGCGGATGGGCCGCGCGGATTTGAATTGCGCTACACTCTGCTCGCGATGATGCGCTGCGTATGCCTCGTGTGCCTTGCGCTCCTCGCGGGGTGCGACGGACAGAGCTGGAACAACCCGTATCCGGCCTCGCAGGCAGGGGCGAACATGCTCTATTCGGCGTTCACGGAACGGCCCAAGCACCTCGACCCGGTCCAGTCCTACAGCGCGAACGAATACACGTTCATTGCGCAGATCTATCAGCCGCCGCTGCAGTACCACTACCTCAAGCGCCCGTACGAGCTCGTCCCCTTCGGCGCGGTGGAAGTGCCGCGCCCGACGCTCTTCGATGCGCAAGGCCACGGCCTCCCGGAGGATGCGGAGGCGAAGGACGTGGCGATGAGCGAATACCTCATTCGCATCCGCCCCGGAATACTTTATCAGCCGCACCCCGCACTGGCCGTGGATGAGAAGGGTGCTTACCTCTATCACGATCTCGAGCGCGCAGATCTCGAGGAAATCCACGCGCTTGGCGACTTCGAGCACCGGGGCACCCGCGAGCTCATCGCTGCCGACTACGTGCACCAGATCAAGCGCCTCGCTCACCCCGGCCTGCACTCGCCGATCTTCGGGCTGATGAGCGAGTACATCGTCGGGCTCAAGGAACTCGCCGCCGAGCTTGCGAAGGCGAACCGGGCGCTGCCTCCGAACGGGTTTCTGGATCTCACCCGGTTCACGCTCGAAGGCGCGCACGCGATCGACCGCTACACCTTCGTGATCCGCGTGCGCGGCAAGTACCCGCAGTTCGTGTACTGGCTCGCGATGCCGTTTTTCTCGCCCGTTCCTCCGGAAGCCGACCGCTTCTATGCGCAGCCCGGCATGGCGGAGAAGAACATCACCCTCGACTGGTATCCGATCGGCACCGGGCCGTACATGCTCACTGTGAACAATCCCAACCGGCAGATGGTGCTCGAGCGCAATCCCAATTACCGTTCGGAGGTCTATCCTTCGGAAGGCGAGCCGGGAGACGCGGAGGCGGGGCTCCTTCGAGATGCGGGCAAGCCGCTGCCATTCATCGACAAGGTCGTCTTCAGCCTGGAGAAAGAGCCGATCCCGTACTGGAACAAGTTCCTGCAAGGCTATTACGACGCCTCGGGCATCAGCTCCGACACGTTCGATCAGGCGGTGCAGTTTACCGGGCAGGGCGACGTGACGCTTTCCGAGGAGATGCGCTCGCGCGGGATCGAGCTGCAGACCTCGGTTGCGACCAGCGTCTTCTATCTCGGCTTCAACATGCTGGATCCGGTGGTGGGCGGTTATACCGAGCGCGCCCGGAAACTGCGGCAAGCGATCTCGATTGCGATCGACCAGGAGGAGTACATCTCGATCTTCCAGAACGGGCGCGGGGTACCGGCGCACGGGCCCCTCCCGCCCGGCATATTCGGCTACCGCGAAGGCGAGAAGGGCATCAACCGCCATGCGTACGACTGGGTGGACGGCGCGCCGCGCCGCAAGCCGATCGAGTATGCCCGCAAGCTCCTCGCGGAGGCGGGCTACCCGAACGGACGCGATGCGAAGACGGGCGAGCCGCTGCTCGTCAACCTCGACACCACTGCGACCGGCATCGGCAGCAAGTCGCGGCTCGACTGGTATACCAGGCAGTTCGAAAATCTCGGCGTGCAGCTCGTCGTGCGTTCCACCGACTACAACCGCTTTCAGGACAAGGTGCGCAAGGGCAACGTGCAGCTCTATTTCCTGGGATGGAACGCCGACTATCCGGATCCGGAGAATTTCCTGTTCCTGCTGCACGGGGCGCAGAGCAAGGTGAAGACCTCCGGAGAGAACGCGTCCAATTACGAGAACGCGGAATTCGATCGCCTCTTCGAGCGCATGAAGAACATGGACAACGGCCCCGAGCGTCAGCAGCTCATCGACCGCATGATCGAGATCCTGCGCTACGATGCCCCGTGGGTGTGGAGCTTCTTTCCGAAGGACTACAGCCTGCATCACGCCTGGATCCACAACCGGAAGCCCAATCAGATGGCGAACAACAGCCTGAAATACCAGCGGCTCGACCCGCCGCTGCGCGAACGGATGCGCCGGGTGTGGAACGAGCCGGTCGTATGGCCGGTGGGCCTCATCCTCTTGCTGGTCGCGCTGAGCATCGTGCCGGCAATCCTTACATTCCGGCGCCGCGAGCGCGCAACCGCTGTGCCTACGCACCCCTAGCGCCTTGGTCTCCTACGTCATCCGCCGCCTGCTCTACGCGATCCCCATCCTGATCGGCGTCAATCTCATCACGTTCACGCTTTTCTTCGTGGTGAACTCGCCGGACGACATGGCGCGCGTGCACCTGGGCGTCAAGCGCGTGACGCCGGAGGCGATCGCGCGCTGGAAAGCGGAGCGCGGTTACGACAAGCCCCTCCTCCTGAATAGCGGCGCGAAGTGCGAGGCGCGGCTCCTCTCGCTGCCGACGTGCCATGAAAAGCTGACCGACACGATCTTCTTCGACAAATCAGTGAAGCTCTTCGCCTTCGACTTCGGCCGCTCCGACCAGGGGCGCGATATCGGCTACGACATTCGCACCCGCATGTGGCCCAGTCTCGCGATCGCGGTCCCCGTGTTCCTGACCGGGCTCGCGGTGTACGTCACCTTCGCGCTGCTCATGGCCTTTTTCCGGGCGACGTACGTCGATTTCTGGGGCGTGGTGATGTGTGTCGTCATGATGTCGATTTCGGGACTCTTCTACATCATCGGCGGACAGTATCTCGTCGGAAAGCTGTGGAACCTCGTGCCCATCTCCGGTTACGACGGGGGCCTCGATGCGGTCAAGTTCCTGGTGCTGCCGGTGCTGGTCGGGGTGGTGAGCGGGGTCGGCTCGAACGCCCGCTGGTACCGCACCATGTTTCTCGAGGAGATCAACAAGGACTACGTGCGCACCGCGCGCGCCAAAGGCCTGTCCGAGATGCGCGTCCTGTTCCGCCACGTGTTGCAGAACGCCATGATCCCCATCCTCACCGGCGCGGTGGTCGTAATACCGCTGCTCTTCATGGGGAGCCTCATCACCGAGGCTTTCTTCGGCATACCGGGGCTCGGCAGCTATACGATCGACGCGATCAACTCGCAGGACTTTGCGGTGGTGCGCGCGATGGTGTTTCTGGGCTCGGTGCTCTACATCATGGGGCTCATCCTGACCGATGTTTCGTATACGCTGGTCGACCCGCGCGTGCGCCTGGAGTGACCCCCGTCGCCATGTCGTTCATGCCCGTCATGCTCTGGACCGATGCGCTGATCTACGTGCTGCTCCTCGCAGTCGCCGGGTTCGCGTGGTATGTGCGCCGCCACGAGCATCTGCTTGCACCGTGGCGGCGCGTCGCGCGGAGCGCGAGCGGCATGAGTGCGTTCACTCTGCTCGTATTCTTCATCGCGACAGGCCTGCTCGATTCGCTGCACTATCGACCGGCGCTGCCCGCGGCCGAAGGCGAGCCCCGCTACTACGCCGTGGAAGTGCTGAGCGTGTTCGACCGCATCGCCGAGCCCCTCCGCGTGCGCCGCGAGAAGACCTATTCCGAGCCGCTCGCGACACATCTCTACGCCAAGGAGAGCATCGATCTCGCCGACGGCAGGCAAATCCGCGACTACCCGCGCCTCGTTCATGGCGGCAGCCACCTCGAGAATCCGCAAGCCGACTGGGCAGGCGACGTGACGCGCCGGGCGCTTTACGGGGTTGCCGCCGCGGCGCTCGTGTGGCTCGGGTTGGGAGCGGCGCTTTGCATGCTGCTCGCGCGGCACAGCGGCCTCGGGCGGCGCGCCGTCTGGCGGAAGGTGTGGCGTGGCCGCACCGAAGTGCCCTGGCGCGCGATGCTGGTCACGTTGGCTCTGGTCCTCGCGATCACGGGCCCGGTGTTAGCGTTGAGCGTGAACTACCACGTCTTCGGCACCGACAAAGTGGGGCAGGACGTCCTGTATCTCACGCTGAAGAGCATACGCACGGGGCTCGTGATCGGCACGCTGACCACCCTTGTCATGCTGCCGTTCGCGCTGCTCCTCGGAATCATGGCGGGCTATTTCCGCGGCTGGATCGATGACGTGATCCAGTACCTCTACACGACTTTGTCTTCGATCCCGGGCGTCCTCCTCATCGCGGCGGCGGTGCTCATGATGCAGGTTTACATCGAGACGCATCCCGAGCTCTTCGACACGATCACGGTGCGCGCGGACCTGCGGCTGCTCTTTCTCTGCATGATCCTCGGCATTACGAGCTGGACCGGGCTCGCGCGGCTGCTGCGCGGGGAGGCGCTCAAGCTGAGGGAAATGGAGTACATCCAGGCGGCGCAGGCCTTCGGCGTCTCGCACTGGCGCATCCTCACCCGTCACATCCTCCCCAACGTCATGCACATCGTGCTCATCGCGGTGGTCATGGATTTCAGCGGGCTCGTCCTGGCAGAAGCCGTGCTCTCCTATGTCGGCGTCGGCGTAGACCCCTCGACCATCAGCTTCGGCACGATGATCAACAACGCGCGGCTCGAAATGGCGCGCGAGCCGATGGTATGGTGGTCACTTGCCGCCGCGTTTGTCTTCATGCTGGTGCTCGTGCTTGCCGCGAACCTCTTCGCCGATGCGGTGCGCGATGCCTTCGACCCCCGCATCAGGACCCGTGGCGTGGCGCCGGCGGAGCGCGCGGAGGAGGTCGCGCAATCGAGCGCGCTGCGGCCGGCGGCGGAACGGGTGTGATGTCGCCGCCGCTGTTACATGTGGTAGGCCTCCGCACTTGGGTGGACGCGGGGAGCGCCGTGGTGCGCGCGGTGGACGGCGTATCGTTCGACATCGCGCGCGGGGAAACCTTCGCGCTCGTGGGCGAATCGGGCTGCGGCAAATCGCTCACCGCGCTTTCGATCATGCGGCTCCTTCCGGACGCCGGGCAGATCGTGGGTGGAAAGATCGAGCTCGACGGCGTCGACCTGCTCGCGCTGCCCGAGACCCGCATGCGCGACGTTCGCGGCGCGCGCGTTGCCATGATTTTCCAGGAGCCGATGCTGTCGCTCAACCCCGTCATGACGGTCGGGGCGCAGATCGCGGAGACGCTCGAGCGCCACACCGACCTCGAGGGCGCGTCGCTGGAACGCCGCGTGCTGGAACTGCTCGAGGCCGTGGGCATACCGGATGCCGCCCGTCGCAGGCACGAATACGCGTTCCAGCTCTCCGGCGGCATGAAGCAGCGCGCGATGATCGCGATGGCGCTCGCGTGCGATCCGGAGTTGCTGATCGCCGACGAGCCGACGACCGCGCTCGATGTGACGATACAGGCGCAGGTGCTCGAGCTCCTGCGCGAGCTACAGGCGCGGCGCAACATGTCGATGCTCCTCATCACGCACGATCTCGCGGTGGTCGCGCAAATGGCTCAGCGGGTCGCGGTGATGTATGCTGGCGAGATCGTCGAAACCGCCGACCGCGCAAGCTTCTTTGCGCAACCCAAGCACCCCTACTCGCAAAAGCTCTTCGATTCCCTGCCGCGCAGAGACAAGCGCGGCCGCGCGCTTGCTGTCATACGCGGGACGGTACCGCCCCTCACGCGCCAATTCACGGACTGCCGTTTTGCCGAGCGCTGCGATCGCGCGTGGGATCTCTGCCGCAGCGTTACGCCCGCGTGGCATGAAGTCCCGGGCGGAGGCGGTGTGCGTTGCCACCTGTACGCGGATGGGGTGGCGAAAGAGGCGGCGGAGAGCGCACGACCTGACACTCTGCGAGGCGAAACGGATTCGCAGCAGGTGGACGCAGCGGCGGAGCCGGTCGCCGCATCGCGACCGCTGCTCGAGGTCCGCGACCTCGAGGTCCATTTTCCGATACATAAGGGCGTGTTCAGGCGCGTGGCCGGACACGTCAAAGCGGTCGATGGCGTCTCGCTCGCGATCGAACGCGGGCGCACGCTGGGGCTCGTCGGGGAATCCGGTTGCGGGAAGACAACCGTCGGCAAGGGCATCCTGCGCCTCGTCGAGCCCACTCACGGCGAAGTCTTTTACGAAGGGGTGGACCTGCTTCGGCTGCCCCGGCAGGCGCTGCGCGCGCGGCGCCGCCACGTGCAAATCGTTTTCCAGGACCCGTATTCTTCGCTCAACCCACGCATGCGGATCATGGAGACGATCGAGGAGGGGATGGCGGCGCTCGGCGTGGGCGAGGACCGGGCAGAGCGCCAGGCGCGCATCGACCGGCTGCTCGCTGAAGTGGGGCTCGCGCGGGACGTGAAGTACCGCTATCCGCATGAATTCTCGGGCGGACAGCGCCAGCGCATCGCCATCGCCCGCGCGCTCGCCGTCGAGCCGCAGCTCATCGTGTGCGACGAGCCGACGAGCGCGCTCGACGTCTCGGTGCAGGCGCAGATCCTGAACCTCCTCAAAGAACTGCAGGCAAGGAAGGGGCTCGCCTATCTGTTCATCACGCACAACATTTCCGTCATCGAATTCATTGCGCACGAGGTGGCGGTGATGTACTTGGGCCGCATCGTGGAGCGCGGCACGGTCGACGAGGTATTGCAGAATCCCCGGCACCCTTATACGCGGGTGCTGCTCTCGGCGGTGCCGGTGCTCGACCGGGACACGCAGCGCGAGGTGATACGGCTGAAGGGCGATCTTCCCTCGCCGGTGAATCCGCCTGCAGGATGCCACTTCCATCCGCGCTGCCCCTCGGCGCTGCCGCAGTGCGCGCGGGCATACCCGCAAAGCGCGCGCTTTTCGGCTACGCACTCGGCGCGGTGCCGGCTCTATACGGATGGCTGAGCTGTTCCCGGCGGCGATGCCGCGGGCTCAGTGACTCTCTGCGAGGTTCACGCGCTCTTTGGCAGGTGCGGGTTTGGCGGCGACTTTTGTCCGCTTGGCGGGAGCTGCTTTGGAGGCTTTGGCGCTCTTGCGCGCTTTCCTGGCGACCGTCTGGCGCTGCACTGCCTTCTGCGCGTGCGCGCCGCGCCGCGACTTCGGGACGTGGCGGATCTTCGCGGTGCGCGTCCTGGCAAGGGCTGCGGCGGGGAGATCCGGAAGATACGGCTTCACCCCGGCTTTCACGGGAACGAGGAGCGGCTGGCCCGTCGCGATGCGGCTCCGGCCCGAGATATTGTTCACGCGCTTCAACTCCGCAACCGATATGCCGTGCTTCGCCGCGATTTTTTCGATGCGCTCTCCGCGCTTCACGGTGTACGCCTGCCATGAAACGAGCGGCTCCGTATGGCTTGCGAGATTGCGCCGGAAGATTTCCACCTTGTCCTTCGGCAGCACGATGGTTTCCGCGGCGTTTGCGTTGATCACCGGCCGGTTGTGCGCCGGATTCAGGAAACGAAACTCTTCCACGGGGATCTCTGCAAAGCGCGCGGCGAGTTCGACGTCGATGTGACGCGGCGTGGTGATGGCCGCGAAGTACGATTCGTTTGGAATGTCGGCGAGCGAGAGGCCGAAGCGCGCCGGGTCTAACACGATGTTCTTGACCGCCTGCAGCTTCGGCAGGTAGTTGCGGGTCTCGTTCGGCATGTTGAGGCTCTCGTAATCGGTCGGAAGGCCGCGCGCCTGGTTGCGCGCAACCGCGCGGCTGACCGCGCCCTCGCCCCAATTGTAGGAAGCGAGCGCGAGCTCCCAGTTTCCGAACATGCCGTAGAGCTTCTCGAGGTAATCGAGCGCGGCGTGGGTGGCTGCGACGATGTCGCGCCGGCCGTCGTACCACCAGTTCTGCTCCAGCCCGTAGTGCTTGCCGGTCGAGGGTATGAACTGCCACATCCCGGACGCATGCGCGCGCGAATAGGCTTGAGGGTTGTACGCGGATTCGATCATCGGGAGGAGCGCGATTTCAGCCGGCATCTTGCGCCGCTCCACTTCTTCCACCACGTGGAACAGCACGCGCCTGCCGCGGTCCACCATGCGTGCCACATAATCCGGGCGGCTTGCGTACCACTGCTCCCACTCGCGCACCAGCGGGTTGTCCAGATTCGGCATGGCGAACCTGCCGCGGATGCGCGTCCACAGGTTTGCCGGTAGAGCTTCGACGGGCTCCGGTGCGGCAACGGGCTCGATAATCGTGGGGACCGGCATTTGCATCGCCGGCATCGCTTCGACGGGAGCGGGTTCCGGTTGGGCTTGCTCCGGTTTTGCCACGGTTTCGATGGACTGCGAGGGGAACTGCGCGCAGGCTGAAAGAATGGAAATCACTCCGAGCACCGAGGCGGTCCTCAAGCGGAGCGCAACTGCCGTGGCCTTGAATGATTTCAAGATTCTTATTCGCTTATTCGTATTCGTGAATGTAGCCGGATGGTAACTGGGCCCCCCCGAGCGGTCAAGGCGAAATCAGCTTGAAAATCATAACAATTTGAACTTTTTCTGCAGTGCTTTGAGACATTGTTTGCATTTCGGCGCATGCGGCCCGGTCGACTTCGAGCGTAGACACGCCGATCGAACGTCGCTGCGGCGCGCAATGCCGCAGGCATGCGCCTGACGGATCATCCGCCGGTGATGCCGGCAATGCCTGTCAGACGGGGGCTTCCCGTCTCAACGGAAACTGTTTTTCCATTCCCGGATCGCCGCAAGCACGGTGACTGGATCGCTCAGCGGTTTGCCCGCATACCTGCTTGCGGCCGCAACGACGGCCGGCTCGCCGCAGCGCACGAACGGATTGGTGGCTTTTTCCTGCGCAATGGTGGAGGGCAGCGTCGGCAAATCCTGCGCCCGCAGGCGTTCGACGCTCGCTTCGAGCGCTTCCAGCGCCTTGTTGCCGGGTTCCACCGCGCGGGCGAAGCGAATATTGGACAGCGTGTACTCATGGCCGCAGTAAACCCGGGTCGCATCCGGAAGCTGCATGAGTTTCGCGAGCGAATCGTGCATCTCGCGCGGCGTGCCTTCGAAGAGGCGTCCGCAGCCGGCGGCGAAGAGCGTATCCCCGCAGTACAGCATGCCGGCGCCATGGAAGGCGATGTGCGTGCGCGTGTGTCCCGGTATGTCGAATACCTCGAGATCGATGCCGAAATGCGGTACCGTGATGCGGTCACCTTCGGCCAGGCGCTGCGTCACCTCCGCAATCCGCGGATCGCGCGGGCCGAACACGGGAACGTCAGCATGCTGCAGCAGTTCCCGGTTGCCGCCGACATGGTCGGCGTGATGGTGGGTGTTCAGAATTGCAACGAGCGTGAGACGCTCGCGCCGCAGACAGTCGAGGACCGGCGCGGCATCGCCGGGATCCACGACCGCGGCGTGGGCTCCGTCGCGCAGGGTCCAGATATAGTTGTCGGAGAACGCCCGTAACGGAATGACTTCGAATGCGCCCATCGGTCGAACCTCGGGAAGTGTGATGTGTCGTCATGCAAGCGCGCGGAGGTCGATTTTTGTTTTAAACTCTCGGCATGTCAACGCAGTCTGAGCCGCGTACTGCGGCCGAGTGGCATGCGACACCGCTCGGGCAATATCTCCTCGCGCGCGAGCATGCATACTTCGACCATGCGGTGGCCGACGTGTTCGGCTACAACGCTTTTCAGCTCGGCATGGTCGAGTACGACCTCCTGCGGTCTAGCCGCATACCGCTGCGCGTGCGCGTCGATACCGCGGGCGCCGTCGAGCTTCGTGCCGATTTCCGCGAGCTGCCCATTGCGACGAACAGCGCCGACCTCGTGCTCCTGCCGCATACCCTCGAGTTCAGCGACAACCCGCACCAGATCCTGCGGGAAGTGGCGCGCGTGCTCTTGCCCGAGGCGCACGTCGTGATCGCCTGTTTCAATCCCTGGAGCCTGTGGGGCTTCCGTCGGATGTTCGATTCGCGCGACGACTATCCGTGGCGCGGCCGCTTCATCAATCTGCCGCGGCTGAAGGACTGGCTGGCGCTGCTCGGCTTCGAAATCGTCGGCGGCCAGATGGGCTGCTACGCGCCGCCATGCTCGCAGCAGAAATGGCTGGACCGTTTCGGGTTCATGGACAAAGCCGGCGATCGCTGGTGGCCCATGGGCGGCGGCGTGTATTTCCTGCAGGCGGTCAAGCGCGTGCACGGCATGCGGCTCATCATGCCGGCATGGAAGGACGCGCTGGTGCCGAAGAAGAACCTCGCGACGATACCGAAGAAAGTGAGCGAGCCGCAGCAGGCAGCGGCCCGCGAGGCGAATGCCGGGGCGGCGCGGAACAATGTCATCAGTCTCGCCAGCCGCATGCGGCGCCCGGCGCGGCGCGTGCCGAGTGCGCGCGCATTGCGCGCACCGCTCAGGACGCAATGAGCGGAACGGTCGAGATCTACACCGACGGCGCATGCAAGGGCAACCCCGGCGCGGGCGGCTGGGGCGTGCTCCTCATCTACGACGGCAAGACGAAAACGCTCCACGGCGGAGAAGCGCATACCACCAATAACCGCATGGAGCTGATGGCCGTTATCCGGGCGCTGGAAGCGCTCAAGCGGCGCTGCGCGGTCAGGCTGCACACGGATTCGCAGTACGTCCAGCAGGGCATCAGCAACTGGATACACAGCTGGAAACGGCGCGGGTGGCGGACCGCGGACAACAAGCCGGTCAAGAACGAAGACCTGTGGCGGCGGCTCGATGAGCTTGCCGCGCGCCACGACATCGATTGGGTGTGGGTCCGCGGCCACGCGGGAAACGACGGCAACGAGCAGGCCGACGCGCTCGCGAACCGCGGGGTCGCGGAAGTGCTGGCGGGCAAAAGAAGAGAAAGTCGACAGACATAAGGCCGCGGCAAGCGCGGCTTCGCATCAGGGAGGTAGAACAACATGAGACAAATCATCCTCGATACCGAGACGACAGGTCTCGACCCCGCCCTCGGGCATCGCGTCATCGAAATCGCGGGCGTCGAGCTCGTGAGCCGCCGGCTCACCGGCAAACACTTTCATCGCTATCTCAATCCCGGCCGTGACATCGAGGAGGGCGCGTTGCAGGTGCACGGGCTCACGGTGGAATTCCTGCGCGACAAGCCGGGGTTCGAGGAGATCGTGGACGAGTTCCTGGATTACGTGGCCGGCGCGGAGCTCGTCATACACAACGCGCCGTTCGACGTGGGATTCCTCGATCACGAGCTCGGGCTCGCGCGAAGACCGCCGATCAGCCAATACTGTCCTGCGGTCACGGATACGCTGCGCATGGCGCGCGAAATCCACCCGGGCAAGAAGAACAGCCTCGATGCGCTGTGCGAGCGCTACCAGGTGGACCATTCGGCGCGCACCCTGCACGGCGCGCTGCTCGACGCGCAGCTGCTTGCGGAGGTCTATCTTGCGATGACGCGCGGGCAGGAGAGCCTCGCAATCGAGATCGCGCCCTTGCATGTGGGAGAGTCCGCGGCGGAATTCACTGCGGCGGAGCTCGACCTCGTGGTGCTGCGCGCAAGCGACGAGGAACTCGCGGCGCACCTTCAGGCGCTCGCGGAAATTGAAAAGGCGAGCGGCGGCGCCTGCCTCTGGAAGCGCCTGGGCGCTTAGGCTACGCGGCAGCGGTGGCGGGCTGCGCCATCAGCGCGAGCAGCTCGTCGAACGACTGCACGAAAAGCTTCACGCCTTCCACCTGCAGCGTTTCACCGACCTCGCGCATGTCGATGCCCAGCCGGGCGAGCGTTTCGAAGTGCATCTGCGCGGCCGCGACGTCCTGTTCCAGTGTTGGCGCCGCGCGCCCGTGATCGCGGAAGGCCGCGAGCGTCGCGTCCGGCATGGTATTGATCGTCTCCGGTCCGATGAGCGGCTCGACGTACAGGAGGTCGCTGTACGCGGGATTCTTGGTGCCGGTGCTCGCCCACAGCATGTACTGCGGGCGCGCGCCGTGCGCCGACAGCGCCGCAAACGCATCGCCCGACTTGAAGCTCTTCTTGTATTCCTGATAGGCGAGCTTGGCGAGCGCGACGCCGGCTTTGCCCTTCAATTCGTCGGAAGCGCCGGCGGTCTCGAGCTTCTGATCGACGAGCGTGTCGACGCGGCTCAAGAACAGGCTCGCTACCGACTTGATGCGCCGCGCATCGCCGCCGCCTGCGACCCAGCGCTCCATGCCGCGTATGTAGGCCCGGGCGACCGCGTTCACGTGAGCGAGCGAGAACATCAGCGTCACGTTGATCGACAGTCCCTGACCGATCAACTCCTCGATCGCCATGAGGCCGGCCGGTGTCGCGGGTACCTTGATCAGCACGTTGTCGCGCGCGACCATCGCGCGCAGGCGTTGCGCCGAGGCGACGGTGCGCGCCGCGTCGTGAGCGAGCGCCGGCGATACCTCGAGACTCACGTAGCCGTCTTCACCGCCCGTGCGCGCATAGAGCGGCTGCAGCAGATCGCACGCGGCCTGGATGTCGGGGATGGCGAGCCGCTCGTAGCGCTCCTCCGGGGTGAGCCTGGCGTCGCGCGTGAGCGCCGCGAGCTGATCGCGGTAATAGCGGCTGCCGCTCATCGCCTTGTAAAAAATGGTCGGATTCGAGGTAACGCCGGCCAAGCCGTCCTCGTTCACCAGGCGTTCAAGCACGCCTTCCCGCAACAGCGTTCGGGACAGGTTATCAAGCCAGATGCGCTGGCCGAGCGCGTGCAATTGGAGCAGAGGATTCATGGGGAACCGTCCTTTGTCTCGGGCAGGGTAACCAACACGGGTCGTGTGGTCAATATTTGGTGTGACCCCGTTGCAGGCATCTTGTTCGCGATTGCGCGGAGATTCGCCGCCAGCAAGGGGAGGTCGCGTTGCTCGCCGTCGTTCAGGCGAAGCACGTCTTTTTCGCGCTGAACGAAGCGCTGCTCGCCTGCGGAGCACTCGACCCAACGACGTGGTGGCACGCGTTACGTCGTCGCGACCGCCGCGGCGTGGCGATGTTGCTCGCTTCCTGAATTCGAATGCTGCGCTCCGGTCGCTGGCATAATCGCGTCATCTGTCGAGGAATCGCCAAATGAGCCGAATTGCCGCCGTCGAGACGCACCCGATTTCGATACCGCTTCACCAGGCGCTGTGGACCGCCCACGAAAAGCTCACCACCTCCAGCCTGATACTCACCGAGATACGGACAGACGACGGGCTCGTCGGCTACGGACAGATACACGGCTCGCCGATGCCGCTCATTTGCGAGTGGGTGCGGCGCTTTGCCGACATCATCGTCGGCATGGATGCGCTTGCCAACGTGGCCGTGTGGGAACGACTCTTCGCGCTCACTTCACCGCGGCCGGGAGCGATACGGGGATCGGGTGTCATCCCGCCGCCTCTGCCACGCGCCGAACGCCCCCAGATCATGGCGGCCATCGCGGGCATCGACATCGCGCTCTGGGACTTGAAGGGCAAGGCGGCCGGCCTGCCGGTCTACAGGCTGCTCGGCGGCGAAGAGCGCTCGATCTTCACCTATGCGACCGGCGGCTACTACGCAGCCGACGGATCGGGCAGCGAATGCGCGGAAGAGCTCGCAGGGTTCGTGCGCAACGGATACAAAGCCGTGAAACTCAAGACCGGCGCCGGAAGTGTGAGCGAGGAGGCCGAACGCGTGCACGCGGTGCGAAGCACGATCGGCAAAGACATCCTGCTCATGCTCGACATGAACGCAGCCTACGATCTCGACGATTGCATCGCTTTTGCCCGGGCGGTGGAGCCGTATCGCATCGTATGGCTGGAGGAACCGCTGCACTGGTATCTTCAGCCCCCGGACTATGTGCGGCTTGCAGGGGCGTCCCGCATCCCGCTCGCGCACGGGGAGCGCGAGCTCACCCGCTTCAGTTTGCGCGATCTCATCGCAAGCGGCGCGATACGCTACGTGCAGTTCGATGCGACCCGTTACGCCGGCTTTACCGAGGCGCTGCGCGTGGCGCAGCTCGCCGAGCAGTATGGCGTGCGCATCGCGCCGCATCATGCGCCCGAGCTCCACGCGCACCTCGTAAGCGCCTTTCCGCGCGGGGGCTATGGCGTGGAGTCGCACGGGGCGGCTGACCGCGATCCGGTGTGGTTTGGTTTGTATGCCGAGCGCGCGGAAATTCGCGACAGCCACGTGCATCTCTCCGAGCGCCCGGGATTCGGCGTCGAGATCGACTGGAAATTCGTGAACGCCCATCGCGCATAGCGGCTCGCGTCACTCGATCGCATCGATATCCCCGCTGAACTCCAGAGCGCAGAACTCGCCGCCGTGAAATAGGGCTGACGGGTCGCGCGCATTTCCCGCATCGCCCATCCCGACGTCTCCCGCATAATCTTCGGCGTTGTCCTGCGGGACGTAACCGATGCGCTCGGCATGCGGGCTGCGCCATCTCGAGCGCGTGTTGTTCGACACGCCGTAGAGCACGAGATAGTGGAAGTGCGGCGCATCGATGCAGCGGCGCACGAGTTGCGTGAGATCGCGTGGGCTGACCCACGTCGCGAGCTGCCGCGCGTTCTCGGGTCGCGGCCGGAAGGAGCCGATGCGCAAGCTGGCGACGCTCAGCCCGTGCTTGTCGGCATAGAGCCGTGCGAGCGCTTCACCGAAAGCCTTCGAGACGCCGTATCGGCTGTCGGGGCGCAGCGGCTCCTCGACGCCCACCGCGCGGCGGACGCGGTAAAACCCGATCGCGTGATTCGAGCTGGCAAAGACGATGCGCTTGACGCCCGCGGTGTGCGCGGCCTCGAAGACGTTGTAGGTCGCGACGATGTTATTGTCGAGTATCGCCTCCCACGGCGCTTCGCGCGGCACGCCGCCGAGATGCACCACGCAGTCGACGCCGTGCATCAACGCCTGTACGGTACCGAAATCGGTGAGGTCGGCCTGCACCGCTTCCTCGTCCGCAGCGACGTTGCTGATCGGGCATATGTCGGATAGTCGCAAGGGCCGATAGACGCCGGCAAATCCGGCGCGCAGAGCCGTGCCGATCGCGCCGGCGGCGCCGGTTATGAGAATACGGTTCATGTCTCGCTCTCCGTCTGACGGTGCATAATAGCCGCGATCGAGCCGATTCGAGAGTCATCATGCTGGTCAACTGCGCCGTATACCAGGAAGGCAAAAAGCTGGCCGATGTCCGCAAGGAGGACATCCACGTCTACCTCGACCGGCCCGCCTGCTTTGTGTGGGTGGCGCTCAGGGACGCCACCTTACAGGAGCTCGAGGAGATGCAAAAGGAGTTCAACCTCCACGAGCTTGCAGTCGAGGATTCAAGCCACGGCCACCAGCGGCCCAAGCTCGAGGAATACGGGGATGCGTTGTTCGCGGTGGTGCACACGGTGGAGGAGCAGGAAGGCGCGCTGCTCGTCGGAGAGCTCAGCATTTTCGTAGGCAGGAACTATGTGCTCTCGATACGCAACCGCACGCGCGAAGGATTTTCCGACGTGCGCACCCGCTGCGAGCGCGAGCCGCATCTCCTCGCGCTCGGTTCCGGGTTCGTGCTTTACGCCCTGATCGACGCGGTTGTAGACCGCTATTTCCCGGTGCTCGAGTATCTCGAGGACGAGCTCGAAGCCGTCGAACGGCAGATCTTCTCCGGGGAGCCTGCGCGGGGAAACATAGAGAAGCTCTACCAGCTCAAGCAGAAGCTGATGATCGTGCGGCATGCGGCGGCGCCGCTTCAGGAGACGGCATCCAAGCTGCACGGGGGGCGCGTTCCGGAAGTGTGCATGGGCACGCAGGACTACTTCCGGGATGTCTACGACCATCTGGTGCGCATCAATCAGTCGATCGAGAACCTGCGGGAGATGGTGACGACGGCCATGTCGGTCAACCTGTCGTTCATCACGCTCGGCGAGAACGAGGTGACCAAGCGCCTCGCAGCGTATGCGGCGCTGGTGGCCGTGCCGACGATGATCGCGGGCATCTACGGCATGAACTTCCAGGGCATGCCGGAGCTCGAGTGGAGGTTCGGCTATCCGCTGAGCATCGGCATGATGGCCGCGATCGACGGTTATCTCTTCTATCGCTTCCGTAAGGCGAGGTGGCTGTAGCCACACATGGGCAAGTCATGCGGCAGCGGTCGTACGATATCCGAGCGCGATGATCCTGTTCGTAGACTTCGATGGCGTGGCGCACGCCAAAGACTGCGACCGCGAGCAACACTTCTGTAAGCTGCCCCTGCTGGAATCGTTGCTCCGCGAGCCAGGGTGCGGGCACGCGGACGTCGTGGTGTCTTCGACATGGCGCCACGCCCATTCGCTACACCGCCTCCGGCAATTCTTTTCTGCGGATATACGACCCCGCATCGTTGGCGTAACGCCGATTCTCGAGGAGGGCGAGTTCTTGCGTTACCGGGAGATCATCGCCGGGGTGCGCCGCTACCGCGCCGGCACGAAATGGGTTGCCGTGGACGATGACCGCGCCCAATTCCCGCGGCATGTTTGGCACCGCGTCGTCATGCCCGATAGCGCTGTCGGATTAACGCCGCACGAGATAAACGCGTTGCGAGCCTTGATCGCACGGGCCACGAAATAAGAAACGCGGGGACCGGGGAAAGCAGGGTGGCTGGGCATGCGGCGCACGCTGCGGGAATTCATGATTCGAAAAATTCCCCACCTTGTGGCTCCGGCCGTCGCGCTGCGACTTAACTTGGCACTCATGCCAAGTTAGCCTGCGCCGCAAGGTCCGCTAGCTTTCGAAAAATTCCCCACCTTGTGGCTCCGGCCGTCGCGCTGCGACTTAACTTGGCACTCATGCCAAGTTAGCCTGCGCCGCAAGGTCCGCTAGCTTTCGAAAAACTCGCGGACCTTGTCCATCCAGGACTTGGCGCGCGGATTGTGGCGGCCCGCATCCTTGTGGTTGATCGACTCGAGCTCCTGCAGGAGCTCCTTCTGCCGTGGGGTGAGATTAACGGGTGTTTCCACGACGACGTGGCAGAGGAGGTCGCCGTGCGTCGCGGAGCGCACACCCTTGATGCCCTTGCCACGCAGCCGGAACACCTTGCCGGTTTGCGTTTCGGCCGGCACGCGGACCTTCGCGTAGCCTTCGAGAGTGGGGATCTCGATTTCGCCGCCCAGCGCGGCAGTCGTGATGCTGATCGGCATCTCGCAGTGGAGATCGTTGTGATCGCGCTCGAATACCGGGTGCGGCTTGATGTGGATGACGACATAAAGGTCGCCCGCCGGCCCGCCGCTCACGCCGGCTTCGCCTTCCCCGGACAGCCGGATGCGATCGCCTTCGTCCACGCCGGCCGGAATCTTGACCGACAGCGTCTTGTGCTTCTTGACGCGCCCGGTGCCGCTGCAGGTCGCGCACGGATCGACGATGATCTTGCCGGTGCCATGGCAGCGCGGGCATGTCTGCTGGATCGAGAAGAAGCCCTGCTGCATGCGCACCTGGCCGTGGCCATGACAGGTCGGGCAGGTGCTGGGGCTCGTGCCGGTCTTTGCGCCGGTGCCGCCGCACGTCTCGCATTCCTCCATGGCCGGAATGCGGATCCGGGTCTCGGTGCCTCGCGCGGCTTCCTCGAGCGGGATCTCGAGGTTGTAACGAAGATCGGCGCCGCGGTAGACGCCTGAACGCGTGCGGCCCGCGCCGAAGATGTCGCCGAAGATATCGCCGAACGCGTCCGCGAAGCCGCCGAATCCCGCGCCCGCCCCCGCTGCCGCCGAGGGATCGACGCCCGCGTGGCCGTACTGATCGTACGCCGCACGCTTGTTCGCATCGGTCAGGATTTCGTAGGCTTCCTTCGCCTCCTTGAACCGCTCTTCGGCCTTGGGATTGTCCGGATTGCGGTCCGGGTGATGCTTCATCGCGAGCTTCCGGTACGCCTTCTTGATGTCGTCCTCGGAGGCATCCCGGTTGACGCCCAGCACTTCGTAATAATCTTTCTTGGCCATAGTCCCAGAGTGCGGTGCTCAGGCGCGTACAGACGAAAAAGGGGAGGCCGCTTGCGCTGCCTCCCGGATTCCCGGCGTTGGCCTCAGCCCCTTACTTCTTGTCCTTCACTTCCTCGTATTCGGCGTCAACCACGTTGCCTTCGTCTTCCTTCTTGCCGGCCTCGCCCGCTTTTGCTTCCGCGCCAGGCTGGGCCTGCTCCTTATACATCTGCTCGGCGAGCTTGTGCGCGGCCTGGGCAAGGGCCTGAGTCTTCGCGTCGATCTCGTCCTTGTCGTCGCTTTTCAGCGCCTGCTCGGCGTCCTTGAGCGCGGTTTCGATCTTCGCCTTCTCGTCGGCCGGCACCTTGTCGCCGTATTCCTTCAGCGACTTCCTCACCGAATGCACCATGTGATCGCACTGGTTGCGCGCTTCCACGAGCTCGCGGGCCTTCTTATCCTCTTCGGCGTGCGCTTCGGCGTCCTTCACCATCCGCTGGATCTCCTGCTCGCTCAAGCCGCTCGAGGCCTGGATCTTGATCTTGTTCTCCTTGCCCGTCGCCTTGTCCTTCGCGGAGACGTGCAGGATACCATTGGCGTCGATGTCGAAGGTGACTTCGATCTGCGGCATGCCGCGCGGCGCAGCCGGGATGTCGGTGAGATTGAATTGACCGAGCGACTTGTTGTCGCGCGCCATCTCGCGCTCACCCTGCAGCACGTGGATCGTCACCGCGGTCTGGTTGTCGTCCGCCGTGGAGAAGACCTGCTGCGCCTTGGTCGGGATCGTGGTGTTCTTCTGGATGAGCTTCGTCATCACTCCACCGAGCGTCTCGATGCCGAGCGAGAGCGGCGTTACGTCGAGAAGCAGCACGTCCTTCACGTCGCCTTTGAGCACGCCGGCCTGGATCGCCGCACCGACCGCGACAGCCTCGTCCGGATTGACGTCCTTGCGCGGCTCCTTGCCGAAGAACTCCTTCACCTTTTCCTGAACTTTCGGCATGCGCGTCTGGCCGCCGACCAGGATAACGTCCTCGATGTCGGAGATCTTGACGCCCGCGTCCTTGATCGCGATGCGGCAGGGCTCGATCGTTTTCTCGATCAGATCCTCCACCAGGCTCTCGAACTTGGCGCGGGTGATCTTGACCGCAAGGTGCTTCGGACCGGACTGATCGGCCGTGATGTACGGCAGGTTCACCTCGGTCTGCTGCGAGGACGACAGCTCGATCTTCGCCTTCTCCGCGGCGTCCTTGAGCCGCTGCAGCGCGAGCATGTCCTTGCGGAGATCGATGCCCGAGTCCTTCTTGAACTCGTCGCAGAGGTAATCCATCAGGCGCTGGTCGAAATCCTCGCCGCCCAGGAAGGTGTCGCCGTTGGTGGACAGCACCTCGAACTGGTGCTCGCCTTCCACTTCGGCGATCTCGATGATCGAGACGTCGAACGTGCCGCCGCCCAGGTCATAGACCGCGATCTTGCGGTCGCCTTTCTTCTTGTCGAGTCCGAAGGCGAGCGCCGCAGCAGTCGGCTCGTTGATGATTCGCCTGACTTCAAGGCCCGCGATGCGGCCGGCGTCCTTGGTCGCCTGGCGCTGCGAGTCGTTGAAGT
>CAMPGR010000024.1 GCA_946885605.1 uncultured Pseudomonadota bacterium | reverse complement strand
GGTGGAGGGTAGGGCGTCGTCAGTCGTTTCTACGACGGTTAAGTATGACACGGCGGACATCGCCCATGAAGTGAAGGACTGGGATGAAGGACTGGAACGAGATCAAGGCATGGCGCAAGACGCAGCGTGGCGCATTGATCGCGCGCCGCGAGGCAGCGGCGCCGGACATGCGCCGCCAGTGGAACGAGCGCATCACCGCGTTGCTCGAAGCGGGCTTTCCGGATCTTGCGCGGCGGATCGTCGCGTTCTGCTGGCCGTACAAGGGCGAATTCGACGCGCGCTTTGCCCTGCGCCACTGGCGCGAGCGCGGGGCGACGGCCGCGTTGCCGGAAGTCGTGGAGAAAGGCGCGCCGCTTCGCTTCCGGAAGTGGTGGCCCGGCGCACCTACCCGGCCGGGCGTATATGGCATCCCGATCCCGGACGGCACGGAAGTCATTGTGCCGGAAGTGGCGATCGTGCCGATGAACGGGTTCGACGAGGAGGGCTACCGGCTCGGCTATGGCGGCGCTTTTTTTGACCGCACGCTCGCTGCGCTGGACCCGCGGCCGCTTGCGATCGGCGTGAGCTTCGAGATCGCGCGGCTTGCCACGATATATCCGCAGCCGCACGATATTCCGATGGATTTTGTCGTGACGGAGGCGGGCATTCATCGGGGCGGCGGCAGGAGTCTCGTGCAGCTCGACCCGACCGCGTGCGCTGCCGAGAGCCGGATGATGCTTGAAACGCACGGAAAGCGCGGGCAAGGCGCGGCGTCCCGCGCGGGCCTGTCCCTCCCGGCGGCGGGATACAGCTCCCCAGCCTGTTATGCACACGAAGTGGCGCCGGATTATTTCGGCGAGCAACCAGCGATGTCGCGCGAGGAGCTCACGAAGCTGCTCAATGTCCTGCTCGAGGCGGAACGCGCGGGAGCGAAAGTGCTCGCTGTGTTCCTCGAAGACTACGAGCGCGACACGCCGGCATGGCGGCAGCTCGCCGTCGTGCAGCGCGACGAAGCGAAGAACTGTGCGGTCCTGATCGATTTGATCCGGCGGCTCGACGGCACGCCGAGCGCGGCGACCGGCGACTTCGTGGAGAAAGCGCTCGCGGTGGAGGGCCGTATCGAGCGGCTCAAGTTCCTGAATCGGGGCCAGGGCTGGGTGGCGCGCAAGATCCGGGAGGCGCTCCCCGACATCCGTGACGATACATGCCGGGGCGCCCTCACGGAGATGTACGAATCGCATCTCCTCAACATCGAAACGTGCGAAGCGTTGATCGAGACGCTGAGTGATTAGCCGCGCAGCACGGCGTGCTGGACGAGTATCTGGCGTAGCCGCGCGAAGCGCGCGTCCCCGCTCTCCATTTCGAGGAGCTCCTGGCGCACGGCCGTGTCGAGCGGGAGCACTTCCGCGAGCCGGTAGGCGACCCACGCGGGGTCCTCGAGCTTGAGGGGCGAAGGAAAATGCTCCGCGCCCGTTTTCTCGATGATCGCCTTCAGCACCTCGCGACACGCGGCGTCCATCGCCGCGGGCGGCTCGGGGGTGAAGAGCTCGATGACGGCAGAGATGAGGCCGTTCGCGGCGACCCGCGTCTCGAGCACCCGAAAGCGTTCTCCGCCGCGCACGAGAAGGTGAAAGAGCCCGAGCTGCGGCATATCCCATTGCGCGATCGTGGCAAGACAGCCCGTGTTCTGCGGCACTGCCGGAGCGCCTACTTCGGCGCCTTGACGGATCAAGCACACGCCGAACGGCAGGTTGTCTCGGAGGCAGGTCTTCGTCATTTCGAGATAGCGCTGCTCGAAGATCCTGAGCGGGAGCACGCCCTCGGGAAAGAGGACGGTGTTGAGGGGAAAAATGAAGGCATCCCGCCTCGCCGCGCCGAGGTTCACCGCGTACCTCCCTTTCGGCGTGTGATGGCGGGAATACTCACGAGAGCTCGCGGTGCCGCACGAGCACCGGCGCCTGCGTGCGGAAGTGAGCGGCGAGCACTTCGGCGAGATAGACCGAGCGGTGCCTCCCGCCGGTGCAGCCGAGCGCGACCGTAAGATAGCTGCGGTTGTCGCGATTGAAGCACGGCAGCCACTTCTCCACGAAGGCGCGGATGTCCTCGCGCATCTTCTGGGTGCTCGAGTCTGCGCCGAGAAACTCGATCACCGGCGCATCGCAGCCGGTGAACGGCCTCAGCTGCGGGTCGTAGTGCGGATTGGGCAGGCAGCGCACGTCGAACACGAGATCGGCATCGAGCGGAATGCCGTTCTTGAATCCGAACGACTCGAAGAGGAGGGTGAGCCCCGACCCGGCGAGACCGACGAAATCCTTCACCCAGTTGCGCAGCGCATTCGGGGAAAGATCGCTCGTGTCCACGTGGTGCGCGAGATCGGCGGCTTCGGCGAGCAGCTCGCGCTCGCGCGCGATGCATTCGGGCAGCGTCAGTCCGAGCTCGGACAGCGGGTGCCGGCGTCTCGTTTCCGAGTAGCGCTTGATGAGCGTATCGGTCTTGGCGTCGAGAAAGAGCACGGTGACATCGATCCCCCGGTGTTTGAGCTCGGCGACTTGGCCCGGAAGCTGGGGAAGGGCGGACCCGCCGCCGCGCGCATCGATGCTCAGCGCCACGCGCTCGTGTCCCGACTCGCGCAGGTAATTGATCAGGGTGGGTACGAGCTGCGGCGGGAGGTTATCCACGCAGTAGAAGCCGCTGTCCTCGAGGACATTGAGCGCGACGCTCTTGCCGGAACCGGAAAGCCCGGTGATAAGTATGAACTGCATGTTGTGGCCCGTTGGCGCGAAACAGTATAGCGCCACGGCGCTCGCGCGGACTTCGCGTGCCCTTAAGGCTCGCCGTCGCGGCCTTCGAGATGCTCCGCCTGGCGTGCGATGAACTCCTGTGTGCTGTCGATCCCGCGAAGCTGGAGAACGTGGCTGCGCACTGCGGCCTCCGTGAGCACCGCGAGGTTGCGGCCTGCGGCGACCGGGATGGTAACCTTTCGCATTTCCACGCCCAGGATTTCTTCGCTGCCCGGCTTGAGCGGCAGGCGCTCAAGCGGCATCAAGTCGGGCCCCGGGCGCTCGAGATGGACGATCAGCCGCAGGTTCTTGCGCGGCCGCAGCGCCGCCTCGCCGAATATGGTGCGGATATTGAGCACGCCCAATCCGCGCACTTCGAGAAAGTCCTTGAGCAGAGCAGGACAACGCCCTTCGAGCGTGTCCGGACCGACGCGGTAGAACTCGACGATATCGTCGGCGATGAGGCCGCTGCCCCGGCTCACGAGCTCCAGCGCCAGCTCGCTCTTCCCCACGCCCGAATCGCCCGTCAGCAGCACCCCCACACCCAGCACGTCGAGAAACACGCCGTGCACGGTAACCGATTCGGCCAGGGCGCGCGCGAGATAAGGCCGCAGCATCCACATGAGCTCCACGCTGGCCACGGGGGACACGAAGAGCGGCGTCTGCGTCGTTTCGGCGACAGAGATGAGCGGCGCTGGAGCAGTGGCCATGCCCGCGACGATGAAGCACCCGAGCTCGCGCGTCGCAACGCGGCTCAGGTTCCTGCTGCAGAGATCGGGTTCGAGGCCGTTCAGGTACTCGACCTCGGACGGGCCGAGCACCTGTATGAGGTTGGGATGGATGAAGTTGAGGTGCCCGATGAGACCCTTCGACGAATCCTTGGTGAGCTCGCTGTTCAGATCTTTCGTGCCGCCCAGGCGGCCTGCGAGCCAGGTCAGTTTGAGCTTGTCTTTGTTGTCCTCAAACAACCGAGCTATGCTGAGTTGCGGCATGCGGCTGCCATTCGGCGATCAGTTGATGCAGCTCGGCGGGGGTGCGCACGCTGAGCAGGCGCTCGCGCAGGGACTTGTCGCTGAACATCTGCGCGAGCTCCGACAGAATCTGAAGATGCAGATCGCTGGCACGCTCGGGCACCAGCAATACGAATATGAGGCTGACATTCTGCGCGTCCGGCGCGTCGAAGGGAATCGGTTGCTTCATGCGCACGAACGCCCCGATCGCCTCCTTGAGCCCCTTGATGCGACCGTGCGGAATCGCGATGCCTTGACCGAGGCCCGTGGAGCCCAGCTTTTCGCGCGCGAAGAGACTGTCGAACACGAGGCTGCGCGCGATCTGGTGGTTGTTCTCGAAGAGCAGGCCGACCTGCTCGAACACGCGCTTCTTGCTGGAGACGTCCACGTCGAGGAGCACGTTCGACTCCGGCAGCAGGGGAGAGATCAGGTTCATGGCATGTCGTTATGGAACTCGAAGCCCCGCTGGTGCGGAACGCGCGCCCCGCGCCTACTCCGCGCCGCCGAGATGTTTGATGGGTGTGCCATCATGCCGGTGCTCGAGGTTCTTTTCCTTGTGCTTGATGATGGTACGGTCGAGCTTGTCCACTAGACCGTCGATCGCGGCGTACATATCGGTGTCGATGCTCTCACAGAAAATGTCCCGGCCTCTCACATGCACGTTCGCTTCCACCTTCTGCAGCAGTTTCTCCACCGAAAGTATCACGTTTACGTCGATCACGTGATCGAAATGGTGGGTAATTCGGGCCAGCTTACCGGCCACGTAGTCGCGCATTGCGGGCGTGATCTGTACATGGTGCCCCGTGAGGTGCAGGTTCATATCGCTCCTTTCCCTTACAGCGTCTTTCTCAGATTGACCGGCAAAATCTGCAAAGATTCCCGGTACTTGGCTACCGTGCGGCGGGCGACGACAATGCCCTGCTGCGCCAGTATGTCCGAGATCTGGCTGTCGCTCAGGGGCTTGCGCGAGTTCTCGGCGCTGACGAGCTGCTTGATTAGCGCGCGGATGGCGGTGCTCGAGGCCGAGCCGCCGGTTTCGGTGGTGACGTGGCTGCCGAAGAAGTACTTCAGCTCGAAGATGCCGCGCGCGGTATGCATGAACTTCTGCGTCGTCACGCGCGACACGGTCGACTCGTGCAGGTCGAGAGCCTCCGCGATCTCGCGCAGCACGAGCGGGCGCATCGCCACCTCGCCATGCTCGAAGAAATGGCGCTGGCGGTCGACGATCGCCTGCGACACGCGCAGAATGGTGTCGAAGCGCTGCTGCACGTTCTTGATGAGCCACTTCGCTTCCTGGAGCTGGCTCGCGAGCTGGTGCGAGCCGGTGTTGCGATTGCGGCTCAGGATATCGGCATAAAGCCTGTTCACCCTGAGACGCGGCATCGCTTCCGGATTCAACGACGCGATCCATGCGCTCTTGACTTTTCGCACGATCACATCCGAAACGACGTAGCGCGTTTCCTCGCTGGAAAAGTCGCGCCCGGGCTTGGGATTGAGCCCCGTGATGAGCTTCTGCACCGCGCGCAGGCAGTCGTCGTCGCAGCGCAGAATTTTCTTGAGCTTGCTGAAGTCGCGGGCGGCAAGCGCCGAGAGATGGTTTTTCACCAGCTCCCTCGCCGGCGCGCGGTAGGGCGTGCACTCGGGCAGCGCGGCGAGCTGCAGCTGCAGGCACTCGCTCAGGTTGCGTGCTCCCACGCCCGCGGGCTCGAAGTTCTGCAGATGCCTGAGCGCGATCTGAAGCTCTTCGGGCTCGATCGCGAGTTCGTGCGGGAGCAGTGACAGCAGCTCGGGCAGATCCTGCGCGAGATAGCCGTCATCGTCGAGCGAATCGATGAGCAGCATGACGAGTTTGCGGTCGCGGTCGGAAAGATTCGTGAGCGAGAGCTGCGAGAGGAGATGCGCGCGCAGCGTCGGCGCGCCCGCCGCGATCTGCGGATAGTCGCCTTCATCGCTGTCGTCCCGCGGCCCTGAAGCGGGGAGGTCGTCGAGCGTGTGGATCTCGCCGGAGTCGGGCTCGGGGGTAAGGCTTTCCCCGTCCGCAGCCGGCGTGGCGACGATCTCGGTTTCGCCGGACGGGCGCAATTCCGGCGGCACGAGCGGCTCATCGCGTATGCCGTCGTCGCGCTCGAGCAGCGGATTTTCCTGCAGGAAGCGCTCGAGCTCCTGGTTCAACTCGAGCGTCGAGAGTTGCAGCAGCCGGATCGATTGCTGAAGCTGCGGAGTAAGCGTTAAGTGTTGCGATAGCCGGAGTTGTAGGGAGTGTTTCATGCGCGTCTTCGAGAGAAAGGTCACCGCTCAAACGCCCGCATGTTGCGCGTGCATCCCCGGCCGGCCGCGAGGCGCCACGCTAGAGGCGGAAATGCTCTCCTAGGTATACCTTTCGGACGCTCTCATTATAAACGATTTCCTCCGGTTTGCCGTACGCGAGAACGGTGCCGTCGTTGATGATGTACGCGCGGTCGCAGATACCGAGCGTTTCCCTGACGTTATGGTCCGTAATGAGCACGCCGATGCCGCGTTCCTTCAGAAAGCCTATGATTTTCTGGATGTCCAGCACCGCGATGGGGTCGACGCCGGCGAACGGCTCGTCGAGCAGGATGAAGCGCGGCTCGGTGGCGAGCGCGCGCGCTATCTCGACGCGCCGCCGCTCACCGCCCGAAAGGCTCACCGCGGGATTGTCACGCAGGTGCCCGATGTGGAGGTCGTGCAGCAGGTCGTCGAGCTTGTTGCGGATCTGGTCCGGGTCGTCGTTGTAGAGCTCGAGTATCGCGCGCACGTTCTCGGCGACCGAAAGCCGGCGGAAAATCGACGTCTCCTGGGGCAGGTAGCTCAAGCCCAGACGCGCGCGCCGGTGGATCGGCATGTGCGTGAGTTTCTGGCCGTCGAGAAAGAGATCGCCGCCGTCGGCCGGCACGAGGCCCACCATCATGTAGAAGCACGTCGTCTTGCCGGCGCCGTTCGGACCGAGCAGCCCGATCACTTCACCGCTGTGGACTTCGAGCGAGACGTCTTTCACCACGACGCGCGAGCGATAGCGCTTCTTCAGGCGCTCGGCCTTGAGTTCGCTCGCCTGCGGCGCCTGCATGGTGGCGGCGCGCGGGGCGAATGCCGGCTCGCTGCCCGCGGGGAGCATGCTATCTCGCGGCGCCACCGCTTGCTTCTTCGCGCTGGGTGCCAAGCTTCTCCGCCGGCTTCAATGGAACGGGAGCCGCCGCCGGCTTTTCCTTGGGCTTCGGCTGCAGTATCGCGCGCACTCGCCCCTGCGGATTGCCGGCGCTCGCGGCCTTCGTGCCACCGCCGATCACCTGGAAGAACTCGCTGACGGCGTCGTAGGAAATGTAGTTGCCCTGCACCTCGTCCTGCCCGCGCTTCATCGAGGCGCGGTTGAACATCTGCACCTTGTCGGCGCGGCCGTCGTACTCGATGCGCTCCGCCCAGCCTTCGATGTACTCGTCATAGCCTTCGCGCTTCTGGCGGAAATACGCGAGATTGCCCCACGTCGTGCCATGGCGGAAGCCGTCGTCGTCCTGGCGCACCTGCATGCGCTCGCCGCGGATCGTCATCGTTCCCTGGGTGAGCACCACGTTGCCCTCGAAGACGGCGACCTGCTTCGCCTCGTCGACGCTAACGCGGTCGGCTTCGAGATGAATCGGCTTTTCGCGGTCCGCCTTCTCCGCGCGGGCCATCCCGAAGCCGGCGAGCAGTGCGAGCATCGCGAGCGCGAGGACGCGCACTGCCCGGCTCCGACGTTCAGCCGCTCGGCTGCTGCACCGTTTTGTTCGGGCCATGGTAGGTGCCTTTGACTCTGGACAGCAAACGCAGAACCTGCGTCTCACTGTTCAATTCTAAGCCAACCGCGTGCACGGTGGTATTGGCGTCGGTAATCGTCACCGGGCGGTCGGTCTTCGCGATATTGCTGTCGGGCACGACGTGGAGATAGGTCGTGCGCATCACAAGCTCGCTGCGGTCGGAATACGCCGCGCGTGTCACCAGCACGTCGTCATGAAAGTAGATGTTTTCGCCTTCGCTCGAGACCAGCCCTTCCCGCGCGGTGATCGTGACCGGCGCCTGTGCTGTCGCGTAGCTTACGAATCGCGGGCGGCGCAGATGAGTCGTGTCGTCGTCCGGGTAGTGCACCATGCGTTCCGCCCGGAGCGAGTACTTGACGCTGCCATCGGCGTCCATGCGCACGGCCGACAGACCGTGGACGATGTAATCCGGGTCGTGCCGCGCCGCGGCACCGGCGTCGCTTGCCGGAGGCCGGACGAAGCTGTCCAGCCAGAACGTGAGCGCCGCCAGCAGCGCAAGGAGCGCGAGCGGAAACCATGCTGTGAGGCGGTCCGTCATGCACGCCGTTCCTCGACCGGCACGTCGTCCGCGCCGCGATGCGCGGCGGTTTGCGCCTCGAGCGTGCCCTGCGCGTGCATGATGAGCTCGCACAGCTCGCGTGCCGCGCCCTGCCCGCCGCCCGCGCGCGTGACGTAGTGCGCGTGGCGTCGCACCGCCGCCGGCGCTTCCGGCACGGCGGCCGCAAGTCCGCAATAAAGGAGCACCGGGAGATCGATGATGTCGTCGCCGATGTAGGATACGGCGGCCGGTTCGAGTCCCACCCGCGCGAGGAGTTCCCGGCACGCGGCGAGCTTGTCGGCAATGCCCTGGTAGAGCAGCTCGATGCCGAGATCGCGCGCGCGAAGCTCGACTGCGCGCGAGGAGCGGCTCGTGATGATAGCGGTCTGCACCCCGCTCGCCTGCAGCATCTTGAGGCCGTGCCCGTCGCGCACGTTGAAGGCCTTCACCTCCACGCCGGTATCGCTGTAGTAGAGCGTGCCGTCCGTCAACACGCCGTCCACGTCGAAAACCGCGAGACGTACCCGCTGCGCTCTATGGAAAACTTCCTGCATCAGTCGACGGCCGGGACGGCGGCGCTCGGCTTCACGCGGCAAGAGGCCGTCCTCAAATCACTTTCGCCCGGAAGAGGTCATGCATGTTGAGCGCGCCGAGGAGCCTACCCGCTTCATCCACCACCAGCAGCTGATTGATCTTGTTGCGCTCCATGATCTCGACCGCTTCGGCGGCAAGCCTGTCCGGCCCGATCACCTGGGGGTTCCGCGTCATCACGTCGGCGATCGGGGTCGCGTTGAAGTCGCAGCCTTTCTCGAGGGTGCGCCGGAGGTCGCCGTCGGTGAAGATGCCGAGCACGCGCCGCTCGTCATCGAGGATCGCCGTCATGCCGAGGCGGCCGTGCGTCACTTCGCGCACGGCTTCCATGAGCATTGCCCCGGCATGGACCGCCGGGGCCTCGTCTGAGCCGCGCATGACGTCTCGCACGTGGGTCAGAAGCTTGCGGCCCAGCGTACCGCCGGGATGCGAGCGTGCGAACTGGTCGCGCGTGAAGCCGCGCGCTTCCATCAACGCCACGGCGAGCGCGTCGCCCAGCGCGAGCGCCGCGGTCGTCGACGCGGTGGGCGCGAGGTTGAGAGGGCACGCTTCCTTGCGCGCGCCCGCGTAGAGGTGCACGTCGGATTCGCGCGCGAGACTCGACGCGGCGTTTCCGGTAAACGCGATCAGCTTTGCGCCCTGGCGCTTCACGAGCGGAACGATGGCGAGCAGCTCCTGGCTCTCTCCCGAGTTGGAGAGCGCAACGAAGACGTCCTCGCGCGCGATCATGCCGAGGTCGCCGTGGCTCGCTTCCGCAGGGTGGACAAAAAAAGCCGGCGTGCCGGTGCTTGCGAGCGTCGATGCAATTTTGCGCGCAATGTGACCCGACTTGCCCATGCCGCTCACCACGACGCGGCCCGTGCACTGAAGGATGGTCTGGACCGCGCGCTCGAACGCGCCGTCGAGCGTGCCGATGAGCTCGGTGATCGCGCGCGCTTCGATTTCGAGGACTTCGCGGGCTCTCGCGAGGGAGGCAGGGACCGGGGCGGCTGAGCTGGGCTTAAGCTTGCTCATCGCGGGGAAGTATAGCAGATGGCCTTGAAAGCCCGTCGCGTCAAGCAAGACTCGGACGTTCCCTGCGGCGCCGCGCTAAAAAAAGCCCGCGGGAGCGGGCTTTCCTTCGCGAGGCTTTGCCGGTGAAGCTAGAACAACGTCACCGCTCCGCAATTCGCATTGGGCGAAGCGGATTGCCAGGCGCCACTCGTAGTATTGAAGCACTCTTGGCCCGCGTTGGTCGCGCCGCCGAAGGTCGAGAAGCGGAGCTGGCCGGCGTTGCCCAATCCATCGTCGATCTTGCGATCCACTTCCGCCAGGATATCGGACGGTATGTTGTTGCCGGTCTTGAGATTGTGCCGGTTCGCGGGCGCGGCGTCCTGATAGACGTTGTCGAAGATCAACTGCGTGAGCGATCCGTACGGGTTCACCGGAGTGTTGCTCGGCGCCGCCGTTCCGGAGAACACGTAGCTTCCCGTGATGAACCCGGCCTTGGAGAGATGTTCCCAGGCGCTGATCGATTCGTTGCCCGTGATCTGGCCGTTGTTATCGCCCTGCTGACATCCCGAGCAATTCGGGATGTTGGCCTGCGCCTGGCTGTAGTCGCCCGGCATCGCGCGATAGCGATCGAGGAAGCCGAAATAGGCCGCCTTGACCCCGTCCTGGTGCGAAATCAGGTTACGAACCCTCGCACTCTGTATGAGCTCCTGTCCCTTCAGCACGCCCCCCAGCAGCAGCCCGATGATGACCAGCACAATCGCTATTTCTATCAGCGTAAAACCATCCTGTCGTCTCATGGTGTCCCCCTTTCTGATTGCCTCCTGTGGCGGAACGCTGCAGGGGCAAGAAGCATGCCATCGAAATATCTCGCACGCATTCTTGAGCACCATAGAGTACCTGTCCGAAGCCTGTCCGTGACGGATTCCACAGTTGAACCGCAACGCCTTGAAAGCACGCACAGTTCATGTCGAGACCCGTAAGCCCGGTCGCGCCAAAGTGTGAAATAGTGCCGCTTTTTCCGTTATTGACGGGCGCAAAAGACGTCAATTTTTCGACACCGTTGCCGATTCTTCGGCGGCTTTCTTCATCTCGTCCAGGCGCTGCGTGAGGAAGCGCGCCTCGTTGGGATCGCTCACTTCGCCGCTTGCGAGAAGCCCTCCGAGGAGTACGGCGGCGCTCTCGATTTCGCCCATGTCCTCCAGGATGAAGACGTGCATCTGACGCGCCCAGCCGGGCGCGCCGGGAGAGAGGCGCGCGATGTCCCTCGCATAGCGCAGCGCGAGACGGTTGTCCCCGAGGCGATGTTTTGCAACGAGCGCCCCATGGGCGAGCCAGCGCCATCGCCGCTCGGGATGCTCGAGGAACTTTTTGTGGATGAAGTCGAGCATGACGCGCTGTTTGTCCGCGTCCGGCACCTGGGCGTAAAGATGCGCAGCCATGAGGAGGGGATACTGTGTCTCGGGATCGAGCGCCAACGCCGTCTCGAGCCATACCACCACCCGCGAATAGTCGAGGTCACGGAAAGGGATGCTGATGCCCGGTTGATTGTCGTAAGCCTGAAGGTACAGCGTCAGCAGCTGAGCGGCCACGACGGGCTCGTCCAGGCTTGCCGCTCTAAGCACTTGCTCGGCCGGCGCGGCGGGCAGCGCCTGCGCGCCTGCCCGGGGGGCCGGTGCCCGCGCGCCGAGCGCAATCTGCAGTGTAAGCGTCGCTGCGAGAAGCGCGCATACCGGCCACGGCACAGTGAGCAGGCTTCGGTCGCCGATGTGTAATGTCCCCACGTCGGCTCAAAAATTCCTGCGATAGAAGTCGAACATGGCCGCTGCGGCCAGGAGAGCGATGTAGAGCAAGCTCTGGCCAAGTAACGCAGCGAGCGCGGACCAGGCGGGTGGCTCGCTTACGAGCCATGCAGTCCGGGTCCAGCCATCGAGCGCCGGTATGACGAGCGCAAGCCCTTCGGCGAGCAGCTGTGAAGCGTGATGGACCGGGGAATCGACGCCGACCACAGGGTGGGCGCTCATGAGACGAATAGCCGTGAGCGTGCGTGCAAGGAGGTAGAATGCGACAACGAAGCTGGCGGCAGCGAGCGGTTGGCGGAAGGTCACTGTACAGAACAGCGCGAGCGCCATCACGATGCCGATTTCGAGGCCGAGGGAGAGACCCCACTTGAGCGCGAGTTCGGCGGGCGCGATCACGGCGAGCGGAGTGGCCGCCAACGCGGCAATTGCAATGCCGGCCAACAGAAAGCCGGCGAGCTTGCCAAGCATATAATGGCTGCGCGGCAAGTCGAGCGCGAGCGCCATATCGAGGCCCTTGTCGTTGAACTCGCGCGTCATGCTGCCGAGGACGTGCATTGCGGCGATGAAAACGGCCGCGACGCGCACGGTGGCGGCATACACGCCAAGCTGCATGCGGCCCGCCTCGGTGATCGCGATGGCGCCGATGAAAGCGCTCGCCACAGCGAGCAGCACCACCACGGCTGCAGTAACGTGCGGCAAGCGGGTGCGCACCGCTTCCAGCAGCGTGTAGCGGGCGATGGTGGCAATCTGGTGAGTCATGGGAGGCCTCGCCACGATGGACCGAGAGTATAGCGAAACTGCACCGGGCGCCCCTGCTGCGCGGACTGGGCATCGCATGAGCGCTTCGGCGATCGTGGCGCAACGGCTCATCGCCGCCCACCCGCAGTGCTCCATCGCCTTCATGTTATGTGCGCTGCATGCCGCGCTCGCCTGGGGCATCGCGCAATGGTGGGTGCCCGGGGCGCTGCTTGCGCACTTCGGGTTGTTCCTGCTGTGGCAGCCGGTCTGGCGCGGTGAGCAGGAGATCGAGCTGCGCCATGCTCTCCTTGTGGTGCTGGCAGGTTTTGTCCTCGCTGCATGGGGCAGCTGGTGGCTGATAGCGGTGTGGCTGGCGGTGCTCTTCGGACTTATCGGCGGATCGGTGCCGGGCATCAGCGACCGACGCCAGCGCCGCGTCTCGGTGCTCGCAGCATTCTATGTGCTCGCAATGCTGCTCATCTGGGTCATGCCTCATCTCTTTCCAAATGAAATGCCGACCACAGCGCATGTGGCCCTGGTGCGCTATGGCCTCCTTGCCATCCCGGTCGCCATCACGCTGATGCGTTTCGAATCGCGTCGCTCCGAAGCGCCCGTCGCGGTCGATCTTTTTTACAGCGTGCTGCTGTTTCTGCTCGTGGTTGCGCTCGCGCTGGGGAGCTTCGTCGTCAAAGTGGTGAGCCATGGCGAGTATCCGGCGGCGGTCGCGCAGACGCTTTTTGTCATAGCGCTGCTGCTGATCGTGCTCTCCTGGCTGTGGAACCCGAGAAGCGGCTTCACCGGCATCGGGCACATGCTTTCCCGCTACGTCATGAGCCTTGGGTTGCCGTTCGAGCGCTGGGTGCAGCAGCTCGCGCAATACGCCGAGCAGGAGTCGCAGCCGCAGCTCTTCCTCGGCCACGCACTGCAGCATATGCTGCGGCTGCCATGGGTATGCGGCGTCCAGTGGGAGAGCCCGCACGGGCGCGGCGAGCTGGGCGGACGCTCGGAGCATATCGCCGCATTCTCGGTCCGTGACCTCGACCTTTTCGTATCGACCCGCTGGCCGCTCTCGCCCGCCGTTGTTCTCCATCTGCGGTTGCTTGCGCAGATGGTGGGCTATTTCTACGACGCAAAGCGCCGCGAGCAGCTCCAACGCCAGAGCGCGTACACGCAGGCGGTGTACGAAACGGGTGCACGGCTCACGCACGATGTGAAGAACCTGCTGCAGTCGCTGCGTTCGCTATGCGCGGCGGCGGAGACGAGCGATGCGGGAGAGGCCGCCGCGTTGCAGGCGTTGATGCAGCGCCAGCTGCCGCAAATCACTCAACGGCTCAATGCGACGCTCGACAAGCTGCGCACGCCGCAGCAGGTGGACGCCGGTCACGTCGATGCGGCAATCTGGTGGGAGGGGCTCGTGCAGCGCTATGGCACGCGTGAGGTTCGATTCAGCGCCCGGCCCATCGTGAAGGGCTTCAAGATTCCCGCCGAGCTGTTCGACAGCGTCGCGGACAACCTGATCGAGAATGCGCTATCCAAGCAAAACGGCGGAGGCCCGCTCGCGGTGCAGGTGGAGTTTTCTTCGGCCGCAGGCGGCGGGACGCTTTCGGTATGCGACGACGGTGCGGCGGTTGCACCGAATATCGCTTCGCAGCTCTTCGATGCCGCGGTGCCGTCGCAGACAGGGCTCGGCATCGGCCTCTATCACGCGGCCCAGCAGGCGCAGCGCCTGGGCTACCGGCTGGAACTGCGCGACAACGAGCCCGGAAACGTGCGCTTCGTCCTGGAGCGTGCGAGTGCTGTCCTCACGGAAGCTGCCCCGCGGCGATCAGCCGGTTGAAGAGGGGGCTCGTTCCGATCCAGGTGACGACGTCATCGAACTCGGAGCCGGCTACCTCGCTCCGGTCCCGGCTTACGAAGATGCGGTCGGGGTTCCCGCCATTCGGGTTTGGGTTCTGCGCCTCGTGCACGCTCGTTCCACCGGTTGCCGCGTTTGCCCCGACCGAATAGATGACCGCCATCGCATTCGCCGACAGCGCTACCGCCGTCCCGCAGTTAGTGCCTGTGACGCCCACACCGCTGTTGCACACATAGAGAAACTGTGCGGTGGTGAGGGCCGCCAATCCCGCTGAACGCAGACCGTTGCTGGTGGTCAGGGGATTGACGATGCCATTGACCATCTGGTTCGCCACCGCATAGCGTATGCGATTCTGCGCGATTCCCCAGCCGTCAAGCGCATAGCCCTGGCTGTCCGTGGCCGTGAGTCCCAGCGTTGCAGCCGGCAGGAACCCATGAAATCCATTCGGCGCCACGCCGCCTGCACACATCCCGTTGGCTGCACTCCCACCCGTGTCGAAACTTTCGCTCCCGTTGCTGGTTGCCGAGGCGGGACAGGGCAGTCGCCCGTTCGCCGCCGCGAATCCCAACAGCGCCTCCCGCGCCTCGTCGAGCGCCTTGCGGGTGTCGCTCGCCTTGCGTTGCTCCACTTGAGTCGTCAACGGCACGAGAATGCTGCCGAGCAGAAGCATCAGCACGAACAGCGCCACAGCCAGTTCGATGAGGGTGAATCCGATGCCGCGCGCTTTCATGCGTCAGGGCGAAACGACGAGCAGACGGTCATTGACGCTCGGGGTGACGGCGGACTTGCTGAAAACATCATCGCCATCCGTGTTCTCCGGATCTTCGAGGCAATCCGTGACGGCGCCGCACGGCCGCGCCTGCCCCGTATATGCGCGGCCCGGCATGATGACGAGCGCGCGGATGTTGTTGTTCGGCGCGGGCTGGGCGGCGACCGTGAGCAGACCGCCCGTGGCGGTGCAGGCGGGGGACGATGGCTTCGCACACTTGGGCGCCACGGCATAAAACGCGACTTCGTGCCAGCTGTTCGCGAAGAACCAGCTCGGCCATGTCACCCCTTTCCAGTCCGGATCGGCGGGAACGGTCTTGCACCAGTCGGCAAAGTAGCGCGGAATGCGCCCGCTGTACTGGTTGTCGGTGCACTGATGCGTTGCGTCGCCGTACGCGTTCGCGAAGGGGAAGTATCCGTTCGCCGGGTCACTGTAAAAGGCATTCAGCACCGTGCGCGCCTCGCGGGCGACGCGCGCTTCGACGACCGGGAAGAGGGCATCGCTGCCGATGGCGAGCAGACGGTCATTGAACACCGCGCCGTGGGCTCCCGCCTTGAAAGCCGTCGTGCCGTTCACCTCATTCCCCCCCTCGAGATAGTTCGCGACGTCGTTTGCATTTGCCCCATCCCGCACCTGGCTCCCCACGACCGCGCCGGATGCAAAAACGATGGCGATCACGTTGCTTGCAATGATGCTTCCCGTTACGGTCAAGGTTCCCGTGGTATTGCTGTTTATGGGCTGCGCCGAATCGTCATCGCGGAATGCGCGCGAGAGGGCGTACCACAGGCGCTCGCCGCTTCCGTCCCGCAGGTCCGGCAGATCGAGGGTGCGCCATGGCAGGCGGCCAACGTAGCTCGGACATTCGTTGCCGACGAGGAGGTCGGCGATGCCGTCGTTCGGCACGTTCGTCCCCGGTATATTCGTAATGCGGTCGGGGCACGGCAGGCTCCCCGGCCGGTTGTTGTCACCCGCCGCTCGCCCGATCAGCGCATCGCGTGCGGCGGCAAGCGCACCCGCGGTGAGCCTCTGTTCTTCGATGAACCGGGCGGGTGGGCTCAAAAAAACATAAAGCGCCGCGCCCGTCGCCACGCTGATGACAAAGGCGACCGCAACCAGTATCTGCCCGCTCTCGCGCACTGTCCGCGGCGCGCCGTCAGCGCCGGGCGCGTTCGCCATCTTCTTCGTCGGGATCCGTACGAACGGCACGTTCCGCTCGCTCAGCGCTTTTGCCCGACGCTGAGCGCGTGGCCGGCTCGGCATCGGCCCCTCCGGGGCGCGCGTACACTTCGTGCACCGAGCCCGAAACGACATCCACGCTCTGGCCAACGCTCAGCTCGACGTCCCTGCCTGCCTGCGGGAGCGTCAAGCTGATGCGATGATCGGGACGCGCTCGGCCTGGAACGGGGAGCTCTCCGGTCGGCTTCCCGCCGGTGATGGCGCGGTTGTTGATCCATAGCGTCGTTCTGCCGTCACTGCTGCGCACTATGCCGTCATATCTGAGCACCTCGGGCACCGGAGCCGGCTGCTCCGGCTCGGCGGCGGAAGGGGCGACGTGTTTGCGGGCGCGCACCCCGTCGAGCTGCGCGCGCTGCGCGGGCGTATAGAACAGGCGCCCGAGCGGCTCGGCACCGTTTACCGTGCCGATGAGGGGCCACAGGACGACAAGGGCGAGGAGTCGCTTCACGATTTCTTCTCGCCGGCCGGGGGGCGCGCGGTGATCCATGACAGCTCGCACTCCGCGGCCAGGTTGGGCTGATGACGCATGGCCCCTGTGATTTCCGCTCGCCTCAATGTGCACTGGTCGATGTAGAACACCCCGGCACCGGTCTGTCCCAATGCATAGAAAAAGCGCATGAGGTCCTCCTCATGCAGCAGCCCGAACCTGAGCTTCATGACCGACTGATGGAGCGTCAACTGTCCCGGGTTGACCTCGTTCGCGTAAGGGTAGGGGCGCTGTTCGCTGATGTGATAATCCACGCCGAAGAGCGCTGCGCGCTGATTTGCGATGCGCAAGCCGTCGAGCCAGTTGATGCGCTGCTCTTCACCCACGAACCCTATGCGCTGAAGATCGAGATAACGCTCGAGGTAGCGGGCGATAATCTCGCGCTCCTCGCCCGACTGATAAAGCCGGTTGCGCGCGTCCTTGAGGAGCACCTCCTGCTGTGCGAGCTGCTGCCGTGCCCGCGCGAGCAGCCCGTCGGTGTAATACACCGCCCCCGATGCCGCGAGCGCCACGATGAAGAGCACCAGGGCCGCTGCTTGCAGCGTCTTCCATTCTCCGGGCTTCATCAATGTCACCTGAGAACGAGCAGAACGCTAAAATCCGCCCCTTCGCCCTGTTCGCCTTTTTCGAACGTGTTGCCGCTCAGGGGCAGCTTGGGGTCGATGTTGAGAGGCAGCTTGATGATGCGCGCATCGGCCACCTGCGGGTCGGCTGCGAGCCGGTCCGTGAAGGCGTGTATAAGCTGTATTGCCGTGCGATAGTCGCCGCGAAACGGCCTCACCTCGCCCTCGACGATTCCCGTCTCATGGCGCGATACGCCAGGCGCGGGGGGAGGTGTGGCCCCCGTCACGGTTCGCGCGCTTGCAGCGCTCGCCTGGATGCCGCCGGTTCCGTATTTCCAGCCGAACTGGCGAATGGCGATCCCGGGCGTGGCCTCCAGTGCCCGGCTCACGGTATGCATGAACCTTTCCGGCGTGCGCACGCCCGTGCTCAGCCGCTGCGAGATGTCCACGGCCTTTTTAAGGTTCGCTGCAGACGTGGGCGCGTCGGGGAACTTTCGCGTGATCTCCTGGTACGCGGCGCGCATCTGCGCGGTCTGGCGCACCGCGGCTTCGCGATCGGCGTGTGCGATCGCGGTTTGCCACAGATTCACGCCGTTCCAGCTTCCCGCAAATAGCGCGACTCCCGCTGCAGCGGCATAAATGGCACGGCGCTGCTGATAGCGGCCGAAGCTTCCGGTCACGCTCGGCGGCGCAAGATTGCCCGGCGGCGCCTGGCGGCCGAGCAGCTGCAGGTAAATCGCGTCCGCCGTGAGCGCGAGCAGCGATTCGGCGATGTTGAGCCGCGAAGCGAGCTCGCGGCGATTCAAGCGGATGCACGCAAGGCTGGGATTGTCGCGCGCGATGGATGCGGCCGCCGCGGCAAGCTCGTCATTGCGGTCAAGAAGGACCACCGTGAGCTGCTCATCGAGCCGCGCGGCGCGCAGCGCGTGCAGGTAGATGCGAGTGTTCGAGATCTCTTCGGCGATGAGCCGCTCCGCGCTGCCGTCGCGCGCGTTGTCGCCACGGGTGAGCCGGCTCAACCGGAACTGACGGTCGCGCAGGAAAGTGAGGCGCAGGCCGCCGCTGTGCTGCGAGACGAGGAGGAGGTTGGAGCCCTTCAGCCGCAGCGCGCCGACCAGGGCGGCGCTCACCATGGGCAGCATGAAGACACCCGCCACAGGCAAACCTTTCGCCGCAAGCATCTGCAGACACGCGGCGACCAGCTCGGGATTGGTCAGCGCGGAAAAGAGGTAGCGGTCGTCGCGCCTTCGTCCCGGCTCGCGGCCGAGAAACCACGCGTTGACGTACGGCGTCGTGCGGTAATGTTGCCGAAGCTTCCGGCGGACCATTTCCCTGCGATCGGACCCGAACGCATGGGGGAGGGTTTCAAAGCGATAATCCTCCTCGACCGCATCGACCATCACGTATGCCGGCATGCCGGAAAAGGATGTAAGGAATTTGTCGAACGCATCGAAGCCGGCTTCGCCATTGCTGAAAACACGGCAATCGACGACGCGCCGCCCGCGCCAGTGCGCGGCCGTGACCTGCTCCGCCGATACGCAGATCAGTATCTTGTGAGCCATCCTATCGGTCCTTGTGCAACGGGTCGAAAAACCATCTGCACTAGAATCTCAGCTTGCCCAAAATATCATACACCGGCGACAACACCGACCAGATGATGAGAGCAAGTATGACGCCCAGGCCCAGCGTGAGCGTGGGCTCCATCAACTTCAAGAGCTTGTCCACCGACTCGCGCACGTCACGGCTGTAGAAGTAATTGATGTTGTTGAGCGCCGTATCGAGCGCTCCGGTGTTCTCGCCCACGTGGAGCATGCGCACGACGAGCGGCGGGAAAACGCCCAGATTGCGGAAGGCTTCCGACAGATTCTCCCCGGCGGAGATCTGCTGCCCCGCGCGCATCACGCCGTCCGCGATCACGCGATTGTCCACGATCGCCTCGCACGTCTTCAGCGCGTCGAGCACGGTGATGCCGGATTGGTACATGAGCGCAAAGAAGTTCGCAAAGCGCGCGAGAATGATCTTCTGCAGGATGGGCCCGGTCACGGGCACGTGCAATTTCGCGTAGTCCCAGAAATAGGCGGCCGCGGCGCTTTTCCTGATGGCATAGAAGAGGCCGGCGGCGGCCGCGAGAGGCAGAGCGACGAGCACCGGCCAATATCCCACGACGACATCGGAGGCAAGGATGAGCACGCGGGTTTGCGCCGGCACCGCGATGCCCATCGACTTGAGCAGCGTGACCACCTGCGGCACGAGGAACACGAGGAGGAATGCGATGACGGCGACGACCACTGCGAGCACCATGGCGGGGTAGATCAGGAGCCGCTGGGTCTGCGAGACGAGCTCGTCCTGCCATTTGAGCGCGGATGCGAGGCTTTCGAATACCTCCGGCATGCGGCCGGTCTGCTCTCCGGCTTTGACAAGGCTCACGAAGACGTTGTCGAAGACCTCCGGGTGCACCGCCATGCATTGAGAGAGCACCTTGCCGCCTTCCATGTCTTCGGTCATTGCCGTCAGCACTTCGCGAAAGCGCGGGTTGTCGAGGGTGTCGCGCAGGTCGCGCAGTCCGTCGATGAGCGGAATGCCCGAGCGGTTCATCTGCTCCATATCGAAGCAGAAGTTGATGAGATCCTGTCGGGTGATCCTGCCGCGCGCGCCGAATGGCGACGCCTTCTCGTCGACCGCGCGATACGTGATCAGGTCGAGCCCCATGCGCCGCAGGCGCAGTTCGAGGTCGACTTCGTTCACCGCATCGAGCGTGCCGCGCGCCGGCCGTCCCCCTCGATCGACAGCCTTGTACTTGAAGCTGGCCACTCACCCGATCCCGCTGTGCATAGGGTTCGGCGCGCCTGCCGCGCGCGATGCCTTGGCCGCCCGCCATTCGCCGCGCATGAATGTCAAACGGCTAATCGTGCCGCCCGGTCAGATCTACCGCGCGCGCCATTTCAGCGAGGCTCGTCGTGCCGTCCGCGACCCGGCGGATGCCCTCCTGCGCCAGCGGGCGAAATTCGTTCGCCATGGCGGCCGCCCGCAGTTCGCGCACCGTGGCCCCGCGCGCGACGAGCTCGTCCATTTCGCTGTTCATCACGAGGAGCTCCATGATGGCGGTGCGGCCGCGGTAACCCTTGTTGTCACAATGCCGGCACCCCGCGGCCCGGTAGAGCTTCGCAACACCGTCGCCCCCTTCACCGAGCAGCAAGCGTTCTTCGGCGCTCGGCGTATAGGGTTCCTTGCAGTGCGGGCAGAGGACGCGCGCCAGGCGCTGCGCGATCACGCCGATGATATTGCCGGCCATGATCGCTGGCTGAATCCCGATATCGAGCAGGCGTGGAAACGCGCCGAGCGCGGAATTGGTATGCAGCGTCGTGAAGACCTGGTGGCCGGTCATGGCGGCGCGGAATGCCATCTCCGCCGTCTCCTTGTCGCGGACCTCGCCCACCAGGATGATATCCGGGTCCTGGCGCATGATGGAGCGTATGCCGTTCGCAAAATCCATCCGCGCGACCTCATTCACCGAGGTCTGACGCATGAGCGTCAACGGATACTCGACCGGATCCTCCAGCGTCATGATATTGACCGTCTCGTCGTTCACCTGGGCGAGGAGCGAATAGAGTGTCGTCGTCTTGCCGCTGCCGGTCGGGCCGGTGACGATGAGGATGCCTTCGGGGCGCGCCAGCATGAGCTTCAACTTGGCGAGCGTGCCGGCCGCGAGGTTCATGCGCTCCAGGCTGATGATGGACTTCTCGCGGTCCAGCACGCGCAGCACGATGTTCTCGCCATAGATCGTGGGCTGCGTCGAGACGCGAAAATCGACCTGCCGCCCGGAAAGCGTGAGCGAGAGCCGTCCGTCCTGAGGCGCGCGCGTCTCGGCGATGTTCATGTCGCTCACCACCTTGAGCCGCACCGTAATGCCGGGCATGAAGCTCTTGTGGAGGCTGCGCACCGTCTCCAGCACCCCGTCGATGCGGTAGCGAATGCGCATGAAGGCGTATTCGGGCTCGAAGTGGATGTCGGATGCGCAGCGCTTCACCGCGTCGACGAGCAACGCATTGACCAGCCGCACCATGGGCTGCGTGTACTCGTCGCCGCCGACCTGCAGGCTTTCGTAATCGACTTCACCGGTTTCGATCTCGTGCAGGATGCCGTCGACCGACAGCTCGTAGCCGTAGAACTGATCGATGAAGTTCTCGAGCTGCGCTTCACTGGCGAACTGCGTCTTGACCTCGATGCCGGGGCCGAGCATCGCGCGCAGCTGATCCATCGCGACCACGTTGAAGATTTCCGGCGTGGCGACGGTGAGCACGTGCTCGGCCGGCTCGTAGGCGATCGGCAGCACGCGATTGCGGCGAGCGAACTCCTGCGGCACCATCCTGAGCGCCTCGGAGTCGGCGACCACCTGGGCGAGATCGATCGACTCCTGGCCGATGGACCGCGCCATGATGTCGCGGATCGCGGTTTCCGTGACGAAGCCGAGCCGCACCAGCAGCCGGCCGATCGGCACGTTGCTGCGGCGCTGCTCGGCGAGCGCGATGGCGAGCTGGTCGCTGGTGAGGAGCCCCTGCTGCACGAGCAGTTCTCCAAGCCGCAGCTTCTTGCGCAATTCCGCCATGCCTACTCCACCCGCGAGGCGAGGACGGCGATGCGCTCGCGGGCGCGGGCGGAATCGAAGTTGATATAGGTGCGGCCGGCGGCGAGCTCCACAGCGCGGCGGTAGAAGGCGAGGGCAAGCCGCGGTTGACTGATGTGCTCGAGGCCCACCGCGAGGTTGTAGACGTAGTCGGGATTTTCCGGCTCGAGATGATGCGCCTGGAAATACGCCTGCTGCGCCTGCGCCCACAACGACTGATCGGCGTAGAGATTGCCGAGCGTGAAGTAGACGAACGCATTCGGTTCGCGTGCGACGAGCTGCTTCAGGTACGACTCCGCGGCGATCGGGTCGACGCGCCCGGTGAGCGCGATGAGTCCCGCCTGGGCAGTCGCATTCCGCGGATCGCCTTCCAGTACCGACCTGTAGCGCATCGCAGCGTCGTCGGCTCTTCCCTCACGCACCGCAATCGCTGCCAGCCCAAGCAGCGCATCGACATTCTTCGGCTCGGCGCGCAGAAGCGCCGAGTAGAGTTGCGTCGCCTGCTCGAGCCGTCCCGCCTGCAGGGCGGCGTAGGCTTCGGCGAGGAGCGGGTTCAAGCGCGGTGCCGCATCCCCGCGCTTCACGACGATAGTGTTGCGCGGCTGGGCCGGCTCGGGTTTTTCCGCAGGCCGCACCACCAGCGGCTTTGGCGGCGCGCGGGGCGGCGCTGCATCGGTCGGCGCGTCCGGTGCGACGCGATCGAAAGATGGCGTCGCGGGCGGCGTTTCCTGAGGTGTGGCCGACGCAGCGGGCGTGGACAGGCGAAGCAGCGAGGCGGTCGATATGGGTTCGGATGCCGCAGGCGCGGCCGGTCGTGGTGCTTCGACCACTTGCGGAGGCAGCGCCGGCGGTGGGGCAGGGCGTAACAACAGCCCGGGATGAAAGATCTGCATGTAAACGTATGCGCCGAATGCGATCGCGAACAGCACGGCCAATGCACCGAAAAGCACGACCGGCCGATCGCGAAGATACGCGCCGATCCCGCTCTCGTTGTCCTGCCCGGCCTGCATGACGGCCGCGGCGCGCGCCGCTTCGCTGCGATATTCGCCGGACGCTGTCTCGTTGCGGGCGCTCGTCCGGCTGCCGTCTTCGCGCAGTCGCGGGGAAGGCGTATCCGCGGCAAGGAGCTCGAGCGCGAGCGAGAGTTCCGGCCGGGATTCCGCCGGCGTCGAAGCTTGTTCGGCGCGCGCTTCGCCGCGGTCCTTGGCGGCCTTTTCCAAGGCCTTCATGAGGAGGCTCATCGCGGAGCGCCCGCGCTCCCGGAAGGCGGCAGCTCGGGCTGCGGCAGGAAGCGCTGGAAGGACCTGAGCTCGTCGCTTTCGAGGGATGGATTGGTCACGACGGTCGGCCGCAGGAAAACCACGAGCTCCGTTTTCACGGCGCGCTCGTCACGGAACGCGAAAAGGTCGCCGACCCTGGGGTCGCTGCCGATGACGGGCACCTGGTCGCGGTCGCGCCGCGCCTCGTTTTGCATGAGTCCGCCGAGGATGACCGTCTGGCCGCTCCCCACCTGGAGCACCGATTCCATCTCGCGCGTCTGGATCTCCGGCACCTGGTTGCGCACGCCTGCGGCTGCGAGCAGCGGGTTGGGGTCCTCCACAAAGCGCGTAACGCGGGAAATCGTGGGCCGCACGGTAATCGATACACGGCCGTCATCGTTGATCTGCGGTGTGACGCCCATCACCATGCCGACCGCGACGGTGCGGGCTGTGGTGGTCGCCGTGGTGAGCGTCCCGGCGTTGACAGCCTGCGACGTCTGCGCCTGGACGTCGAAATAGACGACATTGTCCACCACCTTGAGCAGGGCCGTCTGGTTGTTGAGGGCCATGAGTTTGGGGCTCGAGAGCACGCGTGTGCGGCCGAACTGCTCGAGTAGCTTGATGGTGAGGCTCACGTGGCTGGGGCGCTGGTTGTTCTGGTTGTAGAACAATGCCACGAAGGGGGCAGTGGCAAGCTTGCTTGCAAGCAGCGCCTGTGAAAACGCGATGCCGCCGCTGGTCGAGATGCGGTTCCAGTCCACGCCGCCCTGGTAGGCCTCGGAAAGCTGCACTTCCACGATCGTCGCCTCGATCAGGACCTGCCGTTGCACGGCGGCGATGACGCTGTCGAGATGCTGCTGAATCAGGCGGTGCTGCCGATCGGTGGCGAGCACGCTCACCGTGCCGCTCACCGGATTGATGACGATGTCGTCGCGGACATCGGCGAGCGGTGACGGCGGCGTGCTGCGGAATGCCGCGGCGTAGAGTGCGGTCGCACCCTGTCCCGCGCGCGCGACCGCTTCGGCCTGCTTGAGCGCCGTCTCGCGTGCGGAGCGCTGTTCTTCCGCGATCCTTACCTTCTCCTCCGCATTGAGTGTCCGCGCCCGTGTGGCGGCAAGGATCGAGCGGATGTTGTCGCGCAGCTGCTCCCAGAAGTCGTTTCTCGATACGGTGCGCACGACAGTGCTCGAGCCGGTTGCCCCGCCAGCCGGCGCTTGACTCGGGGCGGGAGCGGCACCCCCGGGCGCAGCCGCGCCCCCCGTTGCGACACTCAGCTCCCCGGATACCCCTATCACCGATGTCGTGTCGCGCGTGATGTTGACGTAATTCACGCGGTAGGTGCGCAGATACGGCGTGTCGGGCGACACGATGATCGTGTTGCCTTCGACGCGGTAGCGCATGTCCACCTGCAGCGCGATGCGTTCCAGGATCGCGGGCAGCGTTTCGTTGATGGCGTTCAGGCTTACGCGTCCCTGCAGCCCGGGATGGATGTCGATGTTCTGCTTCGTATCGCGGGCAAGCGCGAGCAGCAGCTCCTTCACCGGCACCTCGTTCACGACCACGCTGTAGGTCTGCGGCTGTACCGTGGGCTTGGGCGGCGGCACGAAGGTGCTCGTGTGTGCGGGGGGCGGGATGGCGGTGTCGGCCGGTGGTTTCACCTGCGGCGCCGCAATATGTCCTTCGGAGTCCGGGACGTGCGGGCGAATATCGGCACACCCGCCCAGGACAAGAAGCACGAGGAGGGCGCGCAGCGTTGCTTCTTCGGTACCGGCTGAATGGAGGCGCGCGGTCCGCGCGAGCGAAGGCGCGCCGACCGGTGGGTCAACGGCCACAGAGCCTGCTTTCTGCATCATTGTGCTCCCCCCGCTCAACCGCACGGACGCGATTCAGCAAAAAAGTCGTGCGGCGCCGCGATCAAGAACTTCGATGCCGCATTATCTCTGTGCGTATGCCGCGCACGGTACGCAGGATGGGCCGGTTCAACTTGAGCGCCGAGGGCAGTGCTTCCAGCGCATCCTGCGCTGCCCGGCGGTCGCTGAAGCTGCCGTACAGCACCGTCAGCGATGCCTTGCGACTGGCAATGGTACGATACAAAAAAACCTTATTAATCTCAACGGATTTAGCTATGTCATTGAGGTGGTGCTTGAGCAGACGTTCGTCCTCGATCCCCATCAGTTGGATACTGTAAATTCCGGGCTGGGCCTCGGCCAGCCATTCCCGCGTGGCGGCAAATCGCTGGTCGACCAGGGTCGATTCGACAGCGCTCGCGGGGTGGGTCTCCTTCTGCTCGGCCGCCGTGGCGGCCGAGCGCGCTTGTGGTGCAACCGTGGCGGACGAAGTTTGAGCGCCCTGCGCCCGTTCTGCCTCTGCCGGCGCGTGCCCCGCCGCGACCGGGTCGCGTCGCGGAATCAATGCTGCATTCGCGACATGGCTGGCGTCTTTTACCACGGCCGTCTCCGCGCTGCCGTGACCCATTACCCATGCATAAGCGAGCGCGCCGCCCGCCGCACCGGCCACGACAAGCGCTGTGCCCCATGCGAGACGTGGCCGCGACGTCCGCAGCGATTCTCTGCCGAATTCGGTGTCGCGCGACGCTGCTTTGACGTGGCGCATCCGGATCGTGTGCGTGTTCTCGGAAAAAGCGGCAAGCAGCGCCTTGTCTGCGATCAGGTTGATGCGCCGGGTAAGGCCATGCGATACGCGCGCAATGTGACGGACGACCCCTTCCGCGAACAGGTCCGGACCACGGTAGCCGGCGGCTCGCAGGCGGAACATGAGGTAGTCCCGCGTCTCGGTTGCGCTGAGCGGCCCGAGCCGGAAGCTGTGGGTGATGCGCTCTTTCAACTGCCGGATGGCGGGGTCGCGCAGGTTGTCGTCCAGTTCCGGCTGGCCAAAGAGCACGATCTGGAGGAGCTTGTCGCTGCGGGTCTCGAGGTTCGAGAGCAGCCGGATTTCCTCCAGTGTCGCAAGCGGCATGCTCTGCGACTCCTCCACGAACATCACGACGCGCCTGCCTTCGGCGTGGCGCTTGAGGAGATGTTCCTGGATGCGGTGCATCACCTCCACGCGCGGCGCGTCGCGCGCGATGTCGAGCTGCAGCTCGAACGCGATGGCGTGCAGGATCTCATCCGGCTGCACGTTCGGATGCGCGAGATAGACGGTCTCGACGTGTGCGGGCAGCCGCGCCTGCAGCATGTTGCAGAGCATGGTCTTGCCGCTGCCCACCTCTCCCGTGACCTTGACGATCCCTTCGCCGTGCGTGATCGCATAGATCAACGCTTCCAGTATCGCGCCACGGTTCCCGCCGCTGAAAAAGAAGCCGGTATTCGGCGTGATTCGAAATGGAGCCTGGTCCAGTCCGAAATGACTGTGATACATAAGGTCCTGGCGGCGTGCGCCGCTATTTCCCGGTTGGCGGAGAGGCCCTGTCCGCGTCGCCCTGATTCGTGTAGTTCTGCATGCGGCTGTAGAGCGTCGTGCGGTGTATGCCCAGGAGCTTCGCAGCCTGGGTGAGGTTGCCCTGCGTCACAAGCAGCGCAGCCTCCACGTAGCCGCGTTCCCACTGCCGTAAAGTCAGGTCGAGGTTGAAATTCTTCTGCACTTGCAGGTGCCGGCGCGCGGCCTCGAGCAGCGACTTGAAGTCCTGCCCCATGGGCAGTCCGGGCAGATCGATGTCCATGCTTTCCATGTCGAGCTCCGATTGCAGCTGTTCTGCACCGACCATCTGGCCCGCATATTTGGTGGTGAGACGAATCACGATGTTTCTCAACTCGCGCACGTTCCCAGGAAAACTGTAGTCGAGCCAGAGGTCCATCGCGTTGCGGTCGAGCTCGAAAGGCTGCACGCCGCCCTGGTGGGCGTAGAACTCACGGTAATGATCGAGGAGCATGCACTTGTCGTCGCCGAGATCGCGCAGCGCCGGCACGCCAATCGTAAAGACCGAAAGGCGGTGGTAGAGGTCCGCGCGGAACCGTCCCGCACGGATCTCGGCGCGCATGTCGCGATTGGTCGCTGCAACGACGCGCGCATTGGAGCGGCGGCTCTGCGTTTCGCCCACGCGCTGGAATTCGCCGTTTTCCAGCACGCGCAGGAGCTTTGCCTGCAACTCGAGCGGCAGCTCCCCGATTTCATCGAGGAACAGCGTCGACTCCTTGGCATCCTCGAAGTACCCGGATCGCGGTGCGGTCGCCCCGGTGAACGCGCCCTTGGCGTAGCCGAAAAGCGTCGGCTCGACCAATGTCGGGGAAATGGCGGCGCAATTGAGCGCAAGGAACGGCCGCCCGGCGCGGCGGCTCAGCAGGTGGAGCGAACGGGCGACGAGCTCCTTGCCGCTTCCCGATTCCCCTTCGATCAGCACCGGGAACGGCGCGTCCGCAAACTGGGCGATCTGCTGCCTGAGCTTTTCGACAAGGAGGCTGCGGCCGAGCAGCCCGCCCTCGGGGGCCGCGCCGAGCTCAGCGTCGCGGATCTCGAGCGCGCGCTTGAGCAGTTCCTTCAATTTTGCCGGCTCGCATGGCTTCGCGACGAACTCGATTGCCCCCAGCGTGCGCGCGTGACGAGCGTTCGTCTCGTCGCTCTGCCCGGAGAGCACGACGATCTTGATGCCGGGCGAATAAGCGACGAGCTCGCTGATCAGCCGAAAGCCTTCGTCCGGACGGTGCGGGGTGGGCGGCAGCCCGAGGTCGATCAGCGCGAGCTGCGGCGGATGCTCCATCTGCCGCAGCAGGGTCTTCGCCTGCGCGCGCGATTCCGCGACCTGAACCGAGAAGTCCCGGCCGAGAACGAAGTCGAGCGTGTCGGTGATGAGCGGATCGTCGTCTACGATCAGCAGTTCCGGCCTGGACTGCTCTGCCACTCGCGAAGGCCTCCCTTGCCTGCCGTGGAATGACGTTATTGTGCCAGATCGTACGCCGGATCGCTGCCTAAACGACAAGCGGCTCGCCGATACAGGCCAGAAAAGCCTCTTCGAGGTCGCGTGCGCCGCCAAAAGTGCGCCGCAACTCCCGAGGTGTGCCGGCAAACAGCAGGCGCCCTTCGTGCACGACGCCGATGCGATCGCACAACTGCTCGACGTCATGCAGCGCGTGGGACGAGAAAAAAACCGTGCGTCCCGCAGCACGCTGGCCCGCGAGCGCTTGCTTGAAGAGCGCCCGCGCCCTGGGGTCGAGGCCGCTCGCGGGCTCGTCGAGCACCTGCAAATCCTTGCCGGACAGCATGCACGCCGCAAGGCCGAGCTTCTGCGTCATGCCCTTCGAATAGCTCCGCACAGGTTTGGCGAGCGCCGCGCTGTCGAGGTCCAGTTCCTGAAACACGCGCTCCACCGCCGCAGCGTCATATCGCGTACGGTGAAGGCGTGTCATGTACTGCAGGAAGTCGCGCCCCGTTAGATAGAAAGGAGGATTGAAGCGCTCGGGGAGGAAGGCGAGCCGCGCGCGCGCCGCCGTGCGGCGGTGCGATGCGCCGAAGATTTCGATGCGCCCGCCGGCGATGTCACAGAAGTCGAGCAGGGATTTGATGAGCGTGGTCTTGCCCGCGCCATTGATGCCGATCAGCCCGAAGAACTCCCCTTGCCGCACCTCGAGCGAGATGCCCGCAAGCGCCCGCGTGCGGCCGTAGCTTTTCGTCACCTCGACGAAACGCAACGCCGGCGCATCGTCGAGCGTGGAGCGCGTATCGAAATCGGGCATCCACCTAAGTTAGCCGAAAGCCGTTAAAGCGACAACCGTGTGCGGCGTGAGGAAGGAGCATGCAGTGACCGCCGCTCTCATGCGTGCAGCATATGCTGGCAAGATAAATCGTGCTGGCTGTTCCGGCCTCGTGCATGCCTTTGCGCGCGCCTGGGGCCGGGCGTCGAGCACATTCCCTTGATCGGTCGCTTTTCAGGACAAGCGTACGTAGCGCCAATGGCTTCACGGCCTTCCCCATCATTGGTGAGGCCTCTCGAACTGGTTTAGAATTGGCGCTTTTTAATCAGCCGCGGCGCCCGTACGGCGATGGAAAATTTAGTCGAAATCAGGGACGTGAGCTTCGCGTACGAAGTGCGGCCGGTGCTCAAGGGCATCAACATGGTCGTGCCGCGGGGCAAGGTCATCGCCATCATGGGCTTGAGCGGGTGCGGCAAGACGACGCTGCTCCGGTTGATCGGCGGCTCGCTTAAACCCACCCGGGGCGAGGTGCGGGTCGCGGGCCAGGCCCCACACAAGCTCGACCGCGAAGGTCTCTACGCTCTGCGCCGCAAGATGGGCATGCTATTCCAGTTCGGCGCGCTTTTCACGGACATGACGACCTTCGACAACGTCGCATTCCAGATGCGCGAGCACACGAATCTGCCCGAATCGATGATCCGCGATCTCGTGCTCATGAAGCTCCACGCCGTCGGCTTGCGCGGCGCGCGGCATTTGATGCCCTCGGAATTGTCGGGCGGCATGGCACGGCGCGTTGCGCTCGCGCGCGCGGTCGCGCTCGACCCGATGCTCATCATGTACGACGAGCCGTTTGCGGGTCTCGATCCCATTTCGCTCGGCGTGATCGGCAATCTCATCCGGCGTCTCAATGACGCGCTGGGCGCGACATCGATCGTCGTGACGCATGACGTGCAGGAATCGCTGAAGATCGTCGATTACGTGCATTTCATGTCGGAAGGCGTGGTGGTCACGCACGGCACCCCGGACGAAATCCGCAATTCCAAGGACCCCTTCGTGCATCAGTTCATATGGGGCGAAATCGACGGCCCGGTGCCTTTTCACTATCCCGGCAAAGGGTTGGCCGAGATGCTGGGCTTGGGGAGCGGGCATGCTTGAGCGCATCGTGGGGCCGCTGCGCCGCCTGGGCCATCAAGTCATCAACGCGGTGTGGCGGCTTGGCTATGCCAGCCGGTTTTTCATGTCCGTGCTGCTGCGCTCCGGCATGAGCTTCCGGCGCTTCGGGCTCGTCATACGCGAGATCTACTTCGCCGGGGTGCTTTCGCTCATCATCATCATCGTCTCGGGGCTGTTCGTGGGCATGGTGCTCGGGCTACAGGGCTACGAGACGCTGCAGCGATACGGGTCCGCGGAAGCCGTCGGCACGCTCGTCGCGTTGTCGCTCGTGCGCGAGCTCGGGCCTGTCGTCGCGGCGCTCCTTTTCGCGAGCCGGGCAGGATCGGCGATGACGGCCGAGATCGGGCTCATGAAGGCGACCGAGCAGATTTCCGCAATGGAAATGATGGCGGTGGATCCCATTGCCCGCGTCGTAGGCCCGCGGTTCTGGGGCGGGCTCATATCGATGCCGCTGCTCGCCGCCATGTTCAGCGCGGTCGGCGTGTTCGGCGGTTACCTCATCGCCGTCGTGCTCATCGGAGTGGACGAAGGCGCCTTCTGGTCGCAGATGCAGGCCTCCGTCGACCTGCGCTACGACATCGTGAACGGCGTGATCAAGAGCGTGGTGTTCGGCGTGACGGTGACGGCGATCGCGCTTTTCGAGGGCTACGATGCGCCGCCGACCGCTGAGGGCGTGTCGCGCGCGACAACCCGCACGGTGGTCACTTCGTCGCTCGCGATCCTCGGCCTCGATTTCGTTCTCACCGCGTATATGTTCAGAGGAGCGTGAGTCCATGGAACGCAGTGTTCTCGATTTGTGGGTAGGCATATTCGTGGCGGGCGGCATTGCCGCGCTGCTCATCCTCGCGCTCAAGGTCGGTAACGCGAGCGAGACTTTCAACATGGGCGACACGTATCGGGTGTACGCCGAGTTCGACAATATCGGCGGACTCAAGCCGCGCGCGCCGGTCAAGAGCGCCGGGGTCGTAGTGGGTCGCGTGGACCAGATCCAGTTCAACAACGAGAGCTTTCGCGCGCGCGTCATGATGAACATCGACAAGCGTTACCGGTTCCCGAGGGACAGCTCGGTGTCCATCCTCACTTCCGGCCTGCTCGGCGAGCAGTACATCGGTTTGGAAGCGGGCGGGGACACCGAGAACATTGAGGACGGCGGAACGTTCAAGCTCACGCAGTCGGCCGTCGTGCTCGAGAAGCTCATCGGGCAGTTCCTCTACAGCAAGGCGGCCGAAGGCGGCGAACCCGCCGCTAAATGATTTCAGGATCGCAACGTGAGGGTGATCGAAATGAAATACCGGTACTTGTTGTTGTGGTTGATGACCGCGCTGCTCGGCGCACCGCTTCATGCGTCGGAACCCGGCCCGGAGGCGCTCGCGAAGAGCGTGACCGACGAAGTGCTGGCGATCGTGCGTGCCGACAAGGACATACAGTCCGGCGACCGGAAGAAAGTGCTGGAGCTCGTCGAGTCCAAGATCGTGCCTCACTTCAATTTCACGCGCATGACGCAGCTTGCGATGGGGCGCAACTGGCGGCAGGCGAGCGCGGAGCAGCAGAAGGCGCTGGTGGAGCAGTTCCGCGCGCTTCTCGCGCGCACCTACACCGCCGCCTTCACCCAGTACAGAAACGAGACAGTCGAGTACCGGCCGATGCGCATGAAGCCCGGTGACACCGACGTGGTGGTGCAGTCGTTCATCAACCGCCCGGGCGGCCAGCCCGTCGCGGTCAGCTACAGCATGGAGAAGACCGGCAACGGCTGGAAGGTCTATAACGTCCAGATCGAGGGCGTGAGCTTGATCGAGAACTACCGCAGCACCTTCAATGCGGAAGTCCAGAAGGGCGGCGTCGACGGGTTGATCCGCACGCTCTCCGAGCGCAACAGGCAGCTCGCGCAGCAGGTGCAGGGAGGATGATTTCCTGCGAAGACGGCCGCTGCAAGGTGAGTGGCCCGCTTACCATCCAGAATGCGGCCGGGGTGCTGGAAGAAGGCAAACAGCTCTTTGCGGCGGACGGGGTTGCCGTCGATCTCGGGGGAGTGACGGAGGTCGATTCCGCGGCGGTGAGCCTGCTCCTCGAATGGCGGCGCGCGGCCGAGCAGCGCAACCAGCGCATCAAGTTCCTCAATCTCCCGGACAACCTCAAGAGCCTCGCCGAGCTTTACGGCGTCACCGAATTCATCCCTGCTGGATAAAGGTGTCGATACCGGCGATACAGGTCGACCACGTCTCCAAGCACTACGGCACGCTGCGCGCACTGACCGATGTCGCCCTGGAGATCGAGCCCGGGGAATTTTTCGGGCTGCTTGGGCCGAACGGCGCCGGCAAGACGACCCTCATCAGCATCCTCGCCGGCCTCACGCTTGCTTCGAGCGGCGCGGCGCGCGTGATGGGTCATGACGTGCGGGCGCACTATCGCGAGGCGCGCCGCGCGCTGGGCGTCGTGCCGCAGGAACTCGTGTTCGACCCGTTTTTCACCGTGCGCGAGACGCTCACCCTCCAGGCCGGCTACTTCGGCATCCGCAACGGGCGCGCGTGGATCGACGAGGTGATGCTCCACCTCGACCTCACGGACAAGGCCGACACGAACATGCGCGCGCTCTCCGGCGGAATGAAGCGGCGCGTGCTCGTCGCGCAGGCCCTGGTGCACAAGCCGCCGGTCATCGTGCTCGATGAGCCGACCGCCGGCGTGGATGTCGAGCTGCGCCAGGCCCTGTGGCGCTTCATCAGAAGCCTGAACCGCGACGGCCATACTGTCGTCCTGACCACGCATTATCTCGAGGAGGCCGAGGCGCTGTGCGGCCGGATCGCGATGCTGAAGGAGGGCAAAGTGGTCGCGCTCGATACGACTCAGAACCTGCTGCGGATGCACTCCGGATGCTACGTCGAGCTGCGGCTCGAGCCCGACCGGCTTCCTGAGCGGCTGGCGCAGGAGGTGGTGGCGCGACGCGCGAACGGCGCCTACCGCCTGGCGCTCCGCGATTACGGCGACCTCGAGGGCCTCATGCGCGAGCTGCGCGCCGCTGGCGCGCGGGTGCAGGAGATGGAAGTGATGCAACCCGATCTGGAAGAGGTGTTTGTCCAGATCATGCAGAAGTCGTGACCCGGGCAATGCGCAGCGGACAGTCCCTGACGACACAGGCGCCCTCCGCGCACTCGCGCCTGGCCGGTTTTTACACCCTTTTTTACAAGGAGTGGCTGCGCTTCTGGAAGGTGAGCGTGCAGACAATCCTCGCCCCGGTCTTGACCGCGCTCCTCTTCCTGCTTGTTTTCTCGCACACGCTGCGCGCGAGCGTCGAGGTCTTCCCCGGTGTGTCGTACCCGGCGTTTCTCGTGCCCGGGCTCGCCATGATGTCGGTGCTGCAGAACGCATTCGCCAACAGCTCCTCGAGCCTGATGCAGTCGAAGATGACGGGCAACATCATCTTCGTGCTGCTGCCGCCGCTTTCGCACCGCGAGTTCTTCTTCGGCTACCTGCTTGCCGCCGTGGCGCGGGGGCTCATCGTTGGCGCAGGCGTATTCGCAGCAACGGTGTGGTTCGTCGATCTCGAGTTTGCGCATCCCATGTGGGCGATCGCCTTTGCGGTTGCCGGAAGCGGCATCATGGGCGCGCTCGGCCTCATCGCCGGCATCCATTCGGAGAAAGTGGACGAGCTTGCGGCGTTCCAGAACTTCATCATCCTCCCCCTCACGTTCCTGTCGGGCGTGTTCTACTCGATCCATTCGCTGCCGCCGTTCTGGCAGAGGCTTTCGCATCTCAATCCGATCTTCTACATGGTCGACGGCTTCCGCTATGGCTTTTTCGGCCATTCCGACGTCTCGCCGCTCGCGAGCCTTGCGATTGTCGGCGGCTCTTTTCTGGCCTTATCATGGCTGACGCTCCGGCTGCTCAAGACGGGGTACAAGCTGAGACACTGACACCTTGCCATCATGATCCAACCCGATACCATCCAATCGGCCATCGAAGACGGCCTGCCGTGCGAGCACGTGCAGGTCACAGGCGACGGCCATCACTTCGAGGCCGTCATCGTGAGCGCGCAATTTCGCGGCAAGACGCGCGTGCAGCAGCACCAGCTCGTCTATCGCGCGCTCGGCGAGCGCATGCGCGAGGAGATCCACGCGCTCTCGATGCGCACGCTCACGCCGGAGGAGTGGCGCCGCTGAGCGGCTGCAGCCGATGGAAAAGCTTCTCATCGAGGGCGGCGCCCGGCTGGCGGGCGAGGTGGAAATCTCGGGCGCCAAAAATGCCGCCCTGCCGATACTGACCGCGGCGCTCCTCACGGACGAGCCGCTCGTCGTGCGCAACGTTCCTCATCTGCGCGATGTGACGACAATGCTGGCCCTCCTCGGGCAGATGGGCGTCGCAGTGTCGCTCGATGAGCGCCTCGGGGTGGAGCTCTGCGCGGCCCGTCTGGAGAAACCGGTCGCGCCGTACGATCTCGTGAAAACCATGCGCGCTTCCGTGCTCGTGCTGGGGCCGCTGCTCGCGCGTGTGGGGGAAGCGCGCGTCTCCCTTCCCGGGGGGTGTGCCATCGGGCTGCGGCCCGTGGACCAGCACATCAAGGGCCTGCAGGCGATGGGCGCGAGCGTCGCGATCGAGCACGGCTACATGCTGGCGCGCGCACCGCGGCTGCGCGGAACCCGAATCTGCCTCGACCTCGTCACGGTCACCGGAACCGAGAACCTGATGATGGCGGCGACGCTCGCGGAGGGCGTCACGGTCATCGAAAACGCTGCGCGCGAGCCGGAAATCGTCGACCTCGCGGAATGCCTGAATGCGATGGGCGCGCGCGTGCGCGGCGCAGGCACTGACGTCATCACGGTGGAAGGGGTAAAGAAGCTGCACGCTGCGACGCATTGCGTCATGCCGGACCGGATCGAAACAGGCACCTTTCTCGTCGCGGCCATGGCGACCGGGGGATCGGTGCGCCTTAAGGGAGCCTGCGCCGGGAGTCTCGACGCAGTGCTCGAGAAGCTCCGCGAATCGGGTGCACGGATCGCTACGGGCCCAGATTGGGTGAGCGTCGACACGAACGGCGCGATAGAGGCCGTGAACGTGCGGACCGCTCCTTACCCGGCATTCCCCACCGACATGCAGGCGCAGTTCGTCGCGCTGAACAGTATCGCGCGCGGCACGGCGGTCGTGACGGAAACCATCTTCGAGAATCGATTCATGCACGTGCAGGAACTCAAGCGCCTCGGCGCGGACATCGAGGTCGAGGGCAATACCGCGGTAGTGAAAGGCGTGCCGCATCTCGATGGGGCGACGGTGATGGCGACCGACCTTCGCGCATCAGCCGGTCTCGTTCTTGCCGGGCTCGTCGCGCGCGGCACGACCGCGGTGGATCGCGTATATCACCTCGATCGCGGCTACGAGCGCATCGAGGAGAAGCTTTCGCGTCTCGGTGCGCGCATCCGCCGCGCGCGGTAAGGGATTTGACCCGCCAGGGCAGCCAAAGAAAACGAGAATTACAAAGCCGTTTTCCCGCTTAAGCCGCCACGTAGTTGGAGGACGCATGCCGCCCCCGAAGCCATTCTCGTTGGTTCATCTTGGCGTTCTTGGCGACCTTGGCGGTAAAATGCTGTTTTAATTAAAGCATTCGAACGTGATCACGATCGCGCTATCGCGCGGGCGCATCTACGACGAGACGCTGCCGCTCCTTGCGGCGGCGGGCATCCACATCGCAGAGAATCCCGACAACTCCCGCAAGCTCGTGCTCGATACGACTCGTCCCGACGTGCGCGTCATCATCGTGCGCGCAGCCGACGTTCCGACATACGTGCAGTATGGCGCGGCCGAGCTTGGCGTCGCGGGCAAGGACGTACTCGACGAGCACGGCGGTCAGGGACTGTATCAGCCGCTCGACCTCGGGATCGCGCGCTGCCGCATGATGGTCGCAGTGCCCAAGCATTTCGACTACCAGCGGGCGGCGCGTCAAGGTGCGCGCCTCAAGGTCGCGACCAAATACGTGCAGACCGCTCGCGAGCACTTCGCGCGCAAGGGTATGCACGTGGATCTCATCAAGCTCTACGGGTCGATGGAGCTCGCGCCGCTTACCGGGCTCGCCGACGCGATCGTCGATCTGGTGAGCACCGGGAGCACGCTCAAGGCCAACCATCTGAAGCCGGTGGAGGAAATCGCGCCGGTCAGCGCGCGGCTCGTAGTGAATCAGGCGGCGCTCAAGTTGAGGCGCAAGGATATCCAGAGCCTGCTGGACGCCTTTGGGCGCGCGGTGTCATGACGTTCATCAGGCGGCTCGATAGCAGCCAGGCGGATTTCGACGTCCGGCTCACGGAGCTCCTCGCGTTCGAGAATGCGCAGGATCCGGCGGTCGACGCGGCGGTTACCGCCATCCTCGCCGACGTCAAGGCGCGACGCGACGCCGCGCTCCTCGACTACACGCGCCGTTTCGACCGGTTGGATGTCAAGTCAGCGTCAGAATTGGAAGTGCCGCGTTCGGAGCTGGAGCGCGCGCTGGCAGCGCTCCCTGCGGTTCGACGCGATGCGCTGGCCACGGCTGCGCAGCGGGTGCGCGCGTACCACGAGAAGCAGGAGAAGCAGGCGGCATCCTCCTGGCATTATTCGGAGCCGGACGGCACCGAGCTGGGGCAGAGAATAACCGCGCTGGATCGGGTGGGGATCTACGTGCCGGGCGGCAAGGCGGCGTATCCGTCGTCTGTCGTCATGAACGCGGTACCGGCGCGCGTGGCCGGCGTGCGCGACCTCATCATGACGGTACCCACCCCGGGCGGCGAGCGCAGCGAGCTCGTGCTCGCTGCAGCGCTGCTCTGCGGCGTGGATCGCGTGTTCACGCTGGGCGGTGCCCAAGCGATCGCCGCGCTTACCTACGGCACACCCACCGTTCCAGCGGTGGACAAAATCGTGGGACCGGGCAATGCCTATGTGGCGGCGGCAAAGCGCAAGGTGTTCGGGCTCGTCGGCATCGACATGGTGGCAGGTCCCTCGGAAATCGTCGTGGTTTGCGATGGCGCGACGAACCCGGACTGGATCGCCATGGATCTCTTTTCGCAGGCCGAGCACGACGAGCTGGCGCAAGCGATCCTCCTCGCTCCCGATGCGGCCTTCATCGAGGCGGTTGCGGCGAGCATCGCGCGCGAGCTTGCCGCGATGCCGCGGCGTGAAGTGATCGGCGCCTCCCTCTCCGCGCGCGGCGCGCTCATCCGCGTTCGCGACCTCGACGAGGCGTGCGCGCTCGTAAACCGGATCGCGCCCGAGC